>JAUWJC010000353.1 GCA_030607895.1 Pirellulales bacterium | reverse complement strand
GACCGCCGACGGCAGGCGCCGACTGGGGGCCGAGTTACGGAAATACGCGGAACAAATTGGGGGCACGCCCGGAGGACCGACGGGCGTGGAAAGGTGCCCCAAACACGCCCTTCGCTGCGCTCAGGGACGTGCCACTCTTGGCCTCACCGATCGGCACCGGCTTGCGACAGCGAGTCGATGTCGAGCAACGGCACGGCCCGCGTCCGCTCGTCGATTCGGTAGGACTTGCGGCCCGGATATACGATGAACGTTTCATCGAGTCTCAAGTCGGAAGTGGCAACGCGGAGCGACCTGGTCATTTGAGGGGCGTCGGTGCATTTGAACTCGAATCCCAGCCGCCGGCCGTCCCTGAAGATCAACAGATCGAGTTCGGCAGCCGAATGTGTTGCCCAGAAAAAGGCATCGCTCGTTTCAAGTACGGCCAACACTTGCTCCAATGCGAACCCTTCCCACGAAGCGCCCGACTTGGGATGCCGCAGCATCCCTTTGCTCGTTTCGAGCGACAAGAGCGCGTGCAGCAGGCCGCTGTCGCGGATGTAGATTTTGGGAGACTTCACCTGGCGCTTGCGAAGGTTCTCGTGCCAAGGCGGAAGCTGCCGGATCACATACGCGCCGCTAAGCAGATCCAAGTAGCGCCGCACGGTTTTTTCGGAACTACCCAACGATCGGGCGAACTCGGCCGCGTTCCAGATCTGTCCGTGGTAATGGGCGATCATGGTCCAGAAACGCCGGAGCCGTTCGGCGGGAATGGAAATGCCGAGTTGCGGTATGTCGCGTTCCAGGAATGTCCGCACGAAATCGTTCCGCCACCGGTAGCTGATCCTGTCGCTGTCGGCCAAGTACGACCGTGGGAAGCCTCCCCTGGTCCATAGTTGCTTGAAGTTTTTCGGTCCGATCTCTCGCAGGTCGAACCCCGACATCTCGACAAAGGCCACTCGCCCGGCAAGTGATTCCGAAACCCCGCGAACCAAATGGGGCGAAGCACTCCCCAGCAACAAAAACACCGCCGGCGACCGCGGTCGGTCGACAAGCACCCTGAGTATCTCGAACAACTCCGGCTTGCGCTGCACTTCGTCGATAATGACCAACCCCGACAAGTCCTCCAGGGCAAGCATCGGAGAAGACAGTCTGGCCAGATCGGCTGGGTCCTCGAGATCGAAGAAGTCGTGCGCGGAGTTTTTGGCGATTTGCCTGGCCAGCGTTGTCTTTCCGCACTGGCGCGGCCCGAGCAACACAACGGCCGGGTTATGGGCCAGTGCGTCCTTGACGCAATGTATCAATCTGGGGCGTGGAATCATACCATGCAATTATATCATTGAAAATCGGGACTTCAATGCCGGATTTTCAAGGAAAATAAGGTCGCGATAGCGCCACCGGGGGGTGCGATCCAAGGAAGCCGCTTGCGGCTTCGCAGTAATCGGATGACGCAAAGCGTGACTTGCACCCCCACCGGCTCGCTCTTGTACCCAAAAACTGAAGAGCCTTGCTTTTTACGAGTTGCCTCACCGCGGGTTACTTGTCGCGGAAGCGCGTGGTGTCAACGCCAGTGAGGTCTGGATCGAGTAGTAGCAGGTGCAGCCGGAGCTGGCCTCGGGAATCAGAACCAGGCCGCCGGCCGGGATGATGTTGATCCAGCAGCCGGGCCGGGTGACGCTTGTCAGGTTCGTGTGCTCGCCGGTGGCCAGGTTGAACATCCGCGGGTTGGAGTACCGGCTGAAGATGCACGAGGCCGAGGCCGAGGTCGTCCCGCACTTGCCGCTTTTCTGCCATTTCCAGCCCGAATGGGGCTCGCCCGTCCGCAGCTTGCAGGCGAAACCCGTGTTGTGAATCACGTCGCCCACAATGGCCGAATGCTGCACTTGCTCGCCGTGGGGACCTTGCAGAATGTGATCGGGCTTGGGCACCTGGGTGTTGTTCCAAAGCTGCTTGCCGCTGGCTGCGTCGAAAGCGTGAAGATCGTAACGAACCACCTCTTTTTCCGTATTCGCAACACGCACGTTCTTCGTGCCCGTGATGACGAGTGTTTCCTTGGCGTAGCTGAGGAATATGACGTGCTCGATCGCTGCCAACTCGGCCGGCTTTCGCCACAAGAGCTTGCCCGTGCGCATGTCCAGCGCGACCAGGTTCGAGCCCTTGTCCAGCAGCATGTCGAGCTTGACTCTTCCGTCGGGGACGTTGCGGGTTTCAGGGTTGGTGCTTTCGATGCAGTAGACCCTTCCGCCTCCGATGGCGATCGTTGGGTTAATGATTACGCCGGCGGCGGGTGCGTAGCTCCAGAGCCGCTTGCCCGAGTGGCGGTCCAACGCGAACAGCGAATCGCTACAGACGACGGGCATGTAGTCGCGCCACATGAGCACCTGGGTTGGAATGTCTTGAATGCGGAAGGTAGCGCCCGGCCGGGTGGCGCTGCCGAAGAGGATATCATCGGCACTGGCCACGTAGCCCCATTCGCGTTTACCGTCGCCGGCGGCTGTCGCGGCGGGGAAGGCAACTCTTTTTTCGCCCGACCGCACGTCGAACCCAATGCAGTGTCCGCCCGCCGCAACGTACAGCAAGTCGCTGGTGGCCACCATGCTTCCGCAGTTTTTGAACGCTCCAAGGCGAATGGAGTCGGGCAGGTCGTGCTCCCAAAGGACGCTTCCGTTGTAAGCGTCGAGCGTGACGATGTAATTGTTTCCCGAGATGAACAACCGTCCGTCTTTGTACAAGGGCCCGATGTTCTTTTCGTGCCGGTCGACCATTTTTCGCGGCCCCGGGCGGCCGAACCACTGGATATCGACGGGCCCCGGCGGCAGCGAGTCGTTGCTACAGGCTGAGTTGCCGCTGTCGGCGTAGAAATGGGTCCACTCGCCGGCCCCTTCGAGCGGTCCGCGCCGGACCATCCCGATACCGACGAATTCGGCGTCGCCTTCGGTCTTCCAGCCGGGGATTGCCTGCCACTGTCCGAGGGCTTCAGTATCCAGCCCCTTCGGGCTGCCGAAGATTGCCACGCCGCCGCACGGCCGAATGACTCTGAACACCTCTTCCGCGGACGGCGGCAGCTTGCCGCTCAGGAGGGTTGCATCCGACACGACGAGATTGGCGCAGTACTGCTGATAGGGCAGTTTGTCGAGCCTGCCGTGGTGGATGACGATCCGGCTGCCATAGAGGCCCGTCTTGCGGAGTATTTCCCGCGCGGCGGCCACCTTCTTGGCATCAGCTTCCAGACCGATGACGCGAAACTCGGACCGTCTGGCGATCTCGTAGGCCAACTGACCGGTGCCCGCGCCCAGCACGAGACAAAAGCCTTTCTTTGTGCCGGCTGCGTTGACGGCCGTCGCTGCCGCCTTCTTGTATAGGAGATTCTCGGGATACGGCGACTCGGACTGGACGGTTTCCGCAACGAGGGTGGAATCCGTCTCCACCGCATCGGGGCCGAAGCAGTGGATCGTTCCCCGATCGGTCCCCACCAGCAGCCGCCCGCCGGAAACTGCCAACGAGTAGGCCTTGCCCGTCACGCGGCCGGTCCACAGCAGCTTGCCGTCGCCTACCGAGTAGGCGACGACCTGGTTTTTTCCGCCTGCAAAGAGCGTGTCGCCGGCCATGATTAGTTCATACGGCGCCGAGCAGGGCACGTCCCACTTGAGGTACTCCTTGAGGAGTTGGGCAATACGCTTCTGCTCTTGGGTGGTTTTTTTCTTCTTCTGCTGTAACCGGCTCATTTCGATGTAGCGTGCCCGGTCCAGTGCAACCAGCCGCTCCTTGCCGACGATGTAGGCGATGGGTCCCTTGGCAATCAGCCGAATGCCCGACGCCCTGACGAGCTTCTCCCTGGATCGGGCGTCGGACAGCATGACGCCGCCAATCTCGCCGCCGCCATGCACCAGCACGTCGTCTACCAGCAGGGCGAAGCAGCCGCCCCCGGCGGGAAAACCCGACTGCTGTTTGCCGGCGCCGGGAAAGGCCGCAAGCTGATCGCCGTCGGCACGCCGGTAGATGTGTGGTTGGGTGCGGCCGGTGGTAACGAACAGACTGCTGGGCGAGGCCACCAGATAGCCCTGGGCCGAGATGTCGACTTTCTTCTTCCAGACCGTCTTGCCCTGCCGGGCATCGACCGCCGCGAGGTACGTGCCTTGAGAGGGAAACAGTCCGGCGCAGAAGTAGACGGTTGCATCGTCCACAACCACGCCGCAACGAACCGGCCAAAGCGATATCATCCGGCCGTTGCCGGGCAGGCGGCGATCATCGGGCCCGGCCCGATGCTTCCAGATCAGGCCGCCGTCGGCTGCGTCGAGACAGTAGAGGCACCCGTCGTCCGACCCGGCGTAGACCCGGCCGTCGGCCACCGTGGGAGCCAGTCGCACCGGGCCTTCAGTCACAAACGACCATCGCCCTTTGCCGGTGGCAACGTCCAGACAACGGACCGCGTCGTCGGCCGACGAGCCGTAGTAGAGCCGCTCTCCCGACACAACCGGGTGAAAGGCCCGATCGAACACGACCGTGGGGCTCAGGCCGTAGATCTTGCGATAGACGTCCTGTTTGGCCGGCATTTCGGGCCAGGCGGGTCGAGGCGGATGGGCCGGCTTGTGGACCCAGGTCTGGTGAAGCGGTAGCTCGATGCCCTCCGACACGATGCCGCTGCGCCGCATGTCGCCCCGATCGGTGGGCCAATCGGCCAAAGCCGGCCACGCCGCGGCGATCAGAAAGGTGGCCACGGCAATCGTCGGGCCGCCGCGTGATAGTCTCTCGACGGGTGTCATGATGTCGCTCCGTTCGTGTTGCTTGTGTGGCACGCCCAGAACGTAGTGATGGGCGTGTTCCGTGTATATACTCGACGCGGTCACAAACTGCGGTTTTGGGATGGAGTTATCAGTTATCAGTTATCAGTTATCAGTTATCAGTTATCAGTTATCAGTAGTCAGTAACTGAGGCCTGGTTCAAAGCGACGAGTTCTTGGGTGACACGT
>JAUWJC010000614.1 GCA_030607895.1 Pirellulales bacterium | reverse complement strand
CCGCCGGGGGGTGGGGCGCCCCTAAACCCCGGGGTTGCCCGGGGCTAAACCACCGGGCGTTTTCACGTAATTCTACAAAACCCCTTACGGTAGCTTACCTTACGGTCGTCTGGGAGGTCTGCTCGGGTGGATTGTCGAGGAGCCGGTAGAAAACGTTTCTCCGCCGGGGTAGATAGCCCGACTCGCGGATCACGCGCCGGAGTTCCGCCTCGGTCGTGCGGAAGCTGGTTCCCGCGGCGGCCACCACGTTCTCCTCGATCATCAGGCTGCCCATGTCGTTGGCCCCAAAACGCAGGGCCATCTGGCCGATTTTCAGCCCCTGGGTGACCCAACTGGCCTGCAGGTTGGCGAAGTTGTCCAAGAACAGCCGGGCGACCGCCAGGGTTTTGAGGTACTCGATGGCTCCCAGCTTGGGTAGCTCGGCCAACTCGGTATTACCGGGCTGAAAGGTCCAACAGATAAAGGCCGTAAAACCGCCAGTCTCGTCCTGCAATCGGCGAAGCCGCTCGAGGTGCTCGATTCGTTCGGCAAGAGTCTCGACATGGCCGAACATCATGGTGGCCGACCCACGGCCTCCCAGCCCGTGCCACCGGCGACAGACATCGAGCCAGCCGTCGGCCGACACCTTTGCCGGACTGACTTCCCGGCGGACCCGATCGACCAGTATCTCGGCTCCCCCACCCGGCAGGCTCCCCAAGCCGGCCGCCTTGAGCCGCCCGAGCACCTCGCCAACCGGCAGTCCGGAGACCTGGGCGACGTGGTGGATTTCCGGAGGACTGAAACCGTGTACATTGACCTGCGGAAAATCCTTGTGGATATCGCCGAGCAGTTGTTCGTACCACTGGATTTTCAATTCCGGGTTCATGCCGCCTTGCAGAAGAATCTGATCGCCGCCCAGTACGACAGTCTGCCGGATTTTCTCCAGAAGCTCTTCGCGCCCGATGACGTATCCGTCCGGATGCCCTGGTCGGCGCGAGAACGCACAAAAGCGGCATCCACCGGTGCAGATGTTGGTGTAATTGATGTTTCTGTCGATGTTGTACGTTCGATACGCTTGCGGATGAAAGCGTCGGCAAACGGCGTCGGCCGCCCGGGCCAATGCGGCCAGGTCGTGCGACTCCAAGAGCCGGAGCCCATCCGCCGGACTCAGTCGCTCGCCGCCGACAGTCCGTTTGAGCAGTCTTGCACTATCCACTATCCACTATCCACTATCCACTACCCACTATCCACTACAAGCCCGTGCCGGCCGGCCAGCCCATGAAAAGCCTCCAGTCCTTCCCGCTCGCGCTGTCCGAGCCGAAACGCCAAGTTATCGCGAAGATACGACAGGCACTCGGCTTCCGGCAACCCGACGTTGGGCGATTCGAGCCGGGCGATCTCGGCCAGTCGTTTTGTTCCTTGGTCGCGGGCGGCGGCCAGCAGTTCGTCGGCATTTCCCAAGGCAACGTGCGGGCGCGCGATCCACATGGCAAACACAAACGGCAGGCCGGCCCATTGCGACCATTCGTTGCCCAAGTCCCAAATGAACTCGAAGTTGCCTTCCACCGGGCGCATCCCCCGATCGCCTATCAGCATGGCGGCGTCCGCATCCGAATCCTCCAGCGACGAGCCGATCGGCAGCGTCTTCAGCTCCGGATACAGACCGAACCGCTCGGCCAGCAGGATTCTGGCCAGCGCGGCACTGGTTCGGGAGCCTTCGTCCAGCGCCAGCGTGCGAATTCGGTCGACCGGCACGCGGCTGTAGAACATCACGCTTCGCACCGGTCCGTCGCACGAGACGCAAGCGTCGGAGACGATCGTGTAGCCGGGTCGGCGGAAATACTCGATCGAGGGGATCAGGGCGATGTCGAGCCGGCCCTCGGCCAGGCCGTTGGCCAGCCGGCTGGGTAAATCGACGATGATCTGGATATCCGGGGCCACTTCCGACAGGCAGAACCACAACGGCCGGGCATTCAGGTACGTAACTGCTCCCACGCGGAGTCCGTTCAACTCCCACCTCCAGCGTAAAAGGTAAATGACGAATGACGAATGACGAAGCACGAATGACGAAGGTGATCGCTTGCGGCTTCTCACTGATACCGTCCACGCCATTTCCCGCAATTCGTCATTCGTCATTCGTCATTCGTCATTCGTCATTCGTCATTCGT
>JAUWJC010000343.1 GCA_030607895.1 Pirellulales bacterium | reverse complement strand
TCCGGGAAGGTTGCTTCCGGTGTCAGGCGCGTGATGGCGTCCAATCCATCCTCGGCAATCCGGCGGTCGACCAGAATCAACGACCCGGCATGTATCGTGTGGTGCCCGGCCGTGGTGGCAACGATCTTGTGCGAGCCGGGAATGGGCCTCGGCTGGCAGATCCTGCAGGGGTTCGGCGTGTAGTTGCCGAAGTAGTGGCTGGCGGCCGTGCCGTCGGGCCGGATGTTCCACAGGCCGAACGTCGGGATCACCGGCCGGTTGATGTAGTCCCAGCGCATCCAGATGATCCGTCCGTCGGGCATCATCATCGGGTCCCACTCGTTGGCCTCGCCGAAAGAGAGTTGGCGGACGTTCGACCCGTCGGCGTCGCAACGATAGAGGAAATAGGTGGGACAGTAGCGCCCGCCGTTGTGACATCGCACGCCCCCCTGGTTACGCGTCGAGATGAACGCAAACCCGCCGTCGGGCAAGTAGCAAGGATCGTAGTCCTCCGAGAGTACGGTCATCCGGCCGCCGGCCCCGGCCAACGGATCGTCGTCGGTGCCGGTGATCTGCCGCAGGCCCGTGCCGTCGACGTGAATCTCGTAAAGGAAGAACTGCCATAAGTCGCGAGGCGGCGTGTGATCGGCGTAGGCAAACACCACCCGCTTGCCGTCGAACGACAAGTCCGGGTGCATCGCGCAACCCGCCGGCAGTTTGCCTTCCAGCAACACCGTCTCGCTCGGCCGGTCGGTTTTCCAGTGGTTGAGAATGACCAACCCCGGCCCCGTGCTGTTGTTGAGTCCGTAGTAATTATCGCCCGGGGCGCTAAGGGCCGGAGGGGGCCGCTTGGTCAAGAGCAGCCGGTCGAAATCGAGCGCGGGGTGCGAGAAGATGATCCGGCGCCTAAGGTCGACCGCCCGGGCAAAGAGGCCTCTTCCGGCCGAAGAAGCTCGATCCTTGGCAGCCTCGTCAATGCGGCGCTCGAGTGTCTTTAGTTCCGCGGCCATTTTCGGCCGGGGCGCCGTCCGCCGCACGAATTCGAGCGTCTTGCGAGCCAACTCCAGTCGCTGCCGGGCACGCGCGAGATAGTATGTATTTCGGGCGCCGCTCCATGTCGGAGTATACTCATTCCAAATCCCGTCACGCCGCTCCATCTCCATTTCGATCTGCGACTGCCGGTCGCGGAAGTCCCCAGCCACCAGGTCCCAAAGCGCTTTCCGGACCTGCCGGCACTCGGACGCACGGGCGACGATCGGCCGGCAGTCGACGGCCGCGTGCGGCGGCAGCCCTTTCTCCCGCTTGTAGTAGACGAACAATTCCAAACGCTCGTACTTGCCGTCGAGCTTGAAGCCGATTTCGCCGGGCTCCAGCGCGAAGCCGCAATGCGTCGTGCCGTCGATCTTCAATTCCGTCGCCCTGTGCGCGCGGGGATCGACCTTTCCCTCCACCATTGTGCCGTTGAGTGCCAATTCGATGGAATTGCCCTGTTTGTCGAACAGCCGCGGGCTGAGGAAGTGCGCTGACCCGTTTTCCCGCTTGCGGCCGAGCGTGGCGAAGTAAAGCCGCTCCAGCCCGTCGACCCGAAACTCCAGCCGCACCGGTTGCGCGTCGGCGGTGAGCCTGACGATTGCCGGGCGGAACCCGCTCTCGCCGGCGCGGTCTTTTTCGACCGTGGGTCCGAACGTGGCCTTCAGCGACGCGCGCATGCTCTCGTGCCAGGTGTCTTTCTTGACGTACACCGGCGCCATCTTCGGCGGTTCGGCACCGCTTGCCGGCCAACAGAGCATGGCCAGCGACAGCAGCACGAACGGTGTGATTGTGAGCGGCATCGGTTTCATGGTTCGGTGGGATCTCCTTCAGTTTTCTCTATGCGGCTGTTCTCGCACATGTCAATGGTATCCAATCGCTCTCGCTGATGCCTTCCGGCCCCTAAGCCGTTCGTCTTCCTCGCCCTGCATTTCTCTCAATCCCTTCCCTGACCTCCGTGTCTGAGTGGTTTTGTGTCGACCCCATGAACGGTTACCTTTTCCGCTTGTCCATAGATAATACGGCACTTGCCGATGCGTCGATTCAACACATCCACAACGAAGAGCCGGTCTTTCCAAACGGAGAGTGCGGAAATTGTTCCGAAAGGGAGTTCGGGGTGCGGAAACTTGCTTCTTTTGCCCTGGCAATCCATATTGCCATAGCTTCCGAATTCCCCCACAAGTTTTCCCGTCTCGCAATCAATCACTTGAACGCTGTACATGCCGGCGGCGTACAGATAGCCTTTTCCGTCGAGCGTTTGGTGTTGTTTCGATGTAATGCAATGGCAGGGCGCAAAGAGCACCTCGGACTGTCCAAGATATCCCTCCCATGGCCGGGTCCAGAGCGGTTCGCCGCCGGACGGAGGGTACTTTGACAGAGCAAGATATCTGTCCCACGGCCTCTTGGCGGGACGGTGCATGACGTACAAATTGCCTTCGTCGTCGACCTGGAGGCCTCGCACGCAATCCAGAACGAGCAGGCCTCTCCTTTTCAGATTTCCGTCCGCGTCGTATACGTTTACCTGGCGGTGCATCCGCTTATATGGACTCACGGGCCGCGATTTCGGATCGACGTCCACTTTGGCCACGTAGTAGATGTTGCCGTTCCGGTCAACGTCCATGCCGTGATAGACATCGTGCCAGAAGCCTACTCGCATGGCGTGATCGACGAATAGGGCGTTCGTCCCCGTGGCCTTGAAAGGAATCGGTTTCCCCTCGCGGTCGAAGCGGAGGATTTCCACTCCGGCCTTCACCAATTTCCACCGGTAGACGCGGCCGTCTTTTCCGAAGATGGAGTCGATAAACAGCGGCTCCTTCGGGTAACGGAATTGGCGCTCGTAATTCAACGACCCCCAAGGTGATGTTACGTTCACACCTCTGGAGTCAAAGAACAGGGACGGCCACTTCTTGAGTATGTTCCCCTCTTGGTCAATCCGGTAAACCGTCCCGAACTGTTTGAGGCGGTGGTTGGAGTCGTCTTCGACGTAGACGTGGCCGGTTTGCGGGTCGATATTGAGAATGGGCTGGTCGCCGCTTTGCCTGGGACAGGAAAGTGATTCTCCGCTGTCAACCCATTCCTTCTTCACCGAAAGATCGCCGCCCGCCAGTTGCATGAGACTCCCCGGGCCGGCGGCATTGGCCACCCAAACCAGCGGCGGAGATACTCCGGCGTCCACGGCGACTTGCAGCACGTCCGGATGCAAGGGCCCGGAAACGGCCAAAAGATCGGGCTCTTTCCAACTCTTGAGTTTGATCAGTTTCCTGGGGGCCTCCGGCGGTTTCCTCGCCGCGCCGTCCACGTCCCGCTGCACCAATGGCAACGAGCGTTCGGGGCGTTGGTCCTTTGGCCTCTCTTTCGACCCCACCAGCACATAGAGGCTCTTTTCGGCATCGATCGCCAAAGCGGTTGGGTCATATATCGGGTGTTTCTCTCCTCCGTGCTCATAGTGCGTTATCGATGCGATCGGGCGGCCGTCTTTTCCGAGCACTTGTAGACGGTTGTTACCGGAATCGGCCACGATCAGGTGTTTTCCGTCGAGGACCAGCCCGCTCGGTTCGGCGAAGCCACCGAAAGAGTCCTGCTTTTCGACCTTGACGCCCGGGTGCATTCGGCACTTCCAGACATGGGCCCCTCTTGCCTCTTCTTCGGGCACGTCCCAGTGGTAGTTTGTCTCTTGTGCGCTCACTTCCCAATAGTAGGCGTAGCGCTTCGTGGTAAGCGCGCTCTGGCCCGCCGACATGTACAGAGTGCCGTCGGGATCAAAACAGAAGTAAGGGTAACGGAGTGAGTGAAAGGGCATGTAGTTTTTCAGCTCCATAGCCATCAAAACGCCCTGGGTCCAGTCGGTGCTTTCGAACGGTTCGTTTCGACCTGGATCGTAAATCGAGGTCCATCGCTGCGGGGGCAAACTTCCGTCCGGCTTCATCCTCCACAACACGCCGCGGTAGATATTCGACATGATCAGGTCGCCGTCCGGCGCCACCGCGATCTTCTGAGGGAGATTCCACCAGGGGCCGTACATCGAGAGCGCACCGGCACATGTCTCGAGCATTATGGGGATGGCCAACTCCGTCTCCCCTTCGCGTGCCGCCGTTCTACAGAGGTCCCGCACGCTCGAATGGGGCAAGGTTGGGTTTAGCGGCATGATTGTCCGCAAGTAGTCGCCCCGGCGATCAAAGACCCGCAACTCGGGTGCCTCGCGAACCGGTCTCGGATCGGAGAGCACGTAAAGCTCCCCCGTCTTCTCATTCACGGCGAGGTCCCAGATGATGCCCCGCGCATGAGGATCGCCCTTCAGCAGGAACCCCTCCAGTTCCAGCTTCACCTGGCCCGTCGTTCCAGGGTGAGCCGAACCGGGTCCAAGCAGTATCGTCCGCCGCTGCTTTTCGGCAAGTAACGATCTCTTCGCCTTCGTTGGGACGCGGTAGAGCCCGTCGTGGGGGCTTACATAGCCGGGCTTGGCGAGACTCTTCCGTGCCGGGATGCCCGTCAGTATTCCCCACTCGCCGGGATTCGCGGACGTGCCCTGCCAGCAGTGGGTTTCGCCTCCCGGTATGCCGGTCCGGCTGATGTTGAACCCGATCTCCGATGAAAGCGTTTTGTTCTTGTTGAAGATGCCGAGCGGAAGAGCGAACTCAGCAGCCCACGCACCCGTGCCCTTTGCCACGGCGGACTCAAACGGCGGTCGCCACGTCCGGTCGCGCCAGGGGGGTGTATGTTCATTGTAAGAACAGACGAGTTTGCCACCATCCTCCGGGGTGATCCGGATCAGGTAGTATGAATTCCCATCGCCGTTGGAGTCGATTAGCAACCCGACGTGTTCCACTTCCTTCGAGGGCTTGTCGGGCTTGCCCCTCCAGTGGGCACTGAGCAGCCTGCCGACGTCGCTCTTCGCATATTTTGCAATTCGCCCGGGCGTGAATGAAGATGTGTGATCCCGGTCCGTTCCCTCCGCCGCATCCTTCCCCGCACAGATAACACCCACGTAGAGATGGTCGGCGTCGCGCAAGACGAACGCCTC
>JAUWJC010000327.1 GCA_030607895.1 Pirellulales bacterium | reverse complement strand
GGGCGTCGAACCGGCGTTGCGTCTGGGGGGGGCCGTGGTCGGGGCAGGCCCCCGCCCCCCGGCCCGGGGGGGTCCGGGCCAGACCCGCCCCGCCGGGGCCGGCTGGGACGTGCCACCCATTTTATGCAAAACTCGGCTTCGTTTACTTTGCGGCAATGGCGACCCTATTGCATATAAGTGGGGCTTATGATAAGATGCCCTTATGAATATCGAGACACTGCGAGTTTACTGCGACGTTGTGCGACACCAAAGCTTCTCGCGGGGGGCGGCGGCCAATAACGTGAGCCAATCGGCGGCCACGCAGTCGGTTCACCGCATGGAGAGGCATTTCGGCGTGCAACTGGTGGACCGGAGCAAACGCCCCTTCGTGCTTACTCCCGAAGGCCAGGCTTGTTACGAGGGTTTTCGGGAGGTACTGGAGCTATGCGACAGCGTGGAGACGCGCGTGCGATCGCTGCGGATGGAGATCACGGGCATGGTTCGGGTGGCGGCCATCTATTCGGTGGGGCTGCACGACATGAGCCGTTGCATGCAGGATTTCATGCGGCAGTACCCCAAGGCCAAGGTGCGGCTGGAATATCTCCGGCCCAACAAGGTGTACGACGCCGTCAACAACGCCGAAGTCGACCTGGGTATCGTATCCTATCCGGCGGCTTCGGCCGCTCTGAACGTGATCCCGGTGCGTTCCGAGACGATGGTGCTGGTTTGCCATCCGGAGCATCGTTTGGCGCATGAGGAAGCGATTACCGTGGAACACCTCCAAGGCGAGGAGTTTGTAAGCTTCGACCGGGACTTGATCATTCGCAAGGAGATCGATCGGTGCTTGCGTCAGCGTTCGGTAACGATTCGAATAGTGGCGGAGTTCGACAATATCGAGACGATAAAGCAAGCAGTGGAGATCGGATCCGGCGTGAGCATTCTCCCGGAGCCAACCGTCCGCAAGGAGGTCCAAACCGGCACCCTCGCAACGGTTCGCCTGATTGCTCCCGAGCTGATCCGCCCGCTCGGCATCATCCACCGCCAACGCAAGGTATTCACGCCAACGGCCGGCAAGTTTGTCGAGTTGCTGACGCAAAGCAGAAAGTTGAAAGTTGAAAGTTGAAGGGCCGCTTGCGGCTTCGCACCACCCCTGGCCCCTGGCCCCTGACCAATCATGCTTGAACAAGAAGTCCTGGTTACGTTTCAGCCCTCGGGCAAGACGGTCTACGTGCTCAAGGGTACGCGGCTCGTGGAGGCCGCGGCGGGGGCTGGTATCACGTTGGACGTGCCGTGTGGCGGCGAGGGGACTTGCGGGAAGTGCCGGGTGATTGTGCGGCGGGGCGCGTGCCCGGCGACACCCGCTGAACTAGAACTGCTAAGCGAGCAGGAACTTGCAGGGGGTTATCGGCTGGCGTGTCAGTCGCTGGTTTGCGGGCCGACAACCGTCGAGATTCCCGAAAGCTCGCTTCTTGCGGCGCATCACAAGATACTTACCCAATCGCAAACCGCCACCGGCCTGAGCACCGATCCGGTCATTCACAAGCGGTACGTCGAGATGCCGCCGCCGGATCGCACCGACGACCGGGCCGATCTGGCACGGCTCTCCGACGCGGTCGGACCCCTGGAGGCCGACCTGGAACTGGTTCGCAAGATACCCGGCCTGTTGCGCGATTCCAACTACCGCGGCACCGCCGTACTGGCCGACGGACGGTTGATCGATTTCGAGCCGGGCAATACCGAGGCGGAGTGTTTTGCCGTGGCGCTGGATATCGGCACGACCACACTGGTTGCCATGCTCTTGGATTTGAACGGCGCAGCGGAACTCGGCGTCGCCTCGCGGCTCAACCCGCAAACCTCGTTCGGCGACGACGTCCTTTCGCGAATCCTGCACGCCCGCGAGAAACCACAGGGACTCAACGAACTGCACGAGACGGTTATCGAGGCGGTCGACGATATGATCGGCGAATTGGCCGAGCAGGCGGCAGTCCGGCGGGAGCGGATTTACGAGGCGACTTTTTCCGGCAATACCACCATGCAGCAGCTTCTCTGCCGGATCGACCCGCGCTGGCTCGGCGAGGTGCCGTTCGTGGCTGCCGTGGGAGATCGCGTGCTCGCGCCGGCGGTCCGGTTGGGTATACACATTCATCCCCGCGGCCGCGTCTATGTAATGCCGATAATCGGCGGGTTCGTCGGCGGCGATACCGTGTCGGGAATTATCGCCGCCCAACTGAACGAAGCGGAAGGCCCCACCTTGCTGGTCGATATCGGCACCAACGGCGAGATCGTCCTGTTTGCCGATGGAAAGCTCCTGGCCGCGGCCACGGCGGCCGGCCCGGCCTTCGAAGGCGCCGGAATCTCGCACGGAATGCGCGGTAGCACCGGAGCCGTCGAAAAGGTGATCGGGCCGAAAAAGGAACCAGGTCTAATTTGCCGGAACGGCCCGGTGGGTGCTTCGCACAAATTAAACCTGGTCCCTTTTTCCGGCCGGCTGCGAACCAACGTGATCGGAAACGTCGCGCCGGTCGGGTTGTGCGGTTCCGCGCTGATCGATCTGGCGGCCGAGTTGTTGCGATTCGGGGTCCTTACACCCGAAGGACGCTTGCTATCGTCCGACGAGTTGCCCGACAATCTACCCGACGATCTCCGACGCCGCGTGATCGGTCAAGGCGGCAGCACGGCTTTTGTGCTCGTTTCGGAGTCCGAGACGGGCACGGGCAAAGACATCGTGGTTACGCAGCGCGATTTCCGCCAGTTGCAGTTGGCCGGCGGAGCGATTAGGGCGGGTATAGCCATTTTGCTCGGCCGGGTCGGGCTGAGGCCGGAGGAACTCGCCGGCGTGTTGATCGGCGGCGGGTTCGGCAACTTCATTCGACGCAGCAACGCGCAACGCATTGGGCTCTTGCCGCCGGAAATCCAACGGCACCGCATTCGCTACCTGGGCAATACCTCGTTGGCCGGCGCCCGACTGGTCGCCATCTCCAAGAAGGCCAGAAAATCGGCCGAAGACCTGGCACGCCGAACCGAACACATCGACCTGTCCACCGATCCCAACTTCCAAATGATCTTCGCCGAAGCAATGATCTTCCCGTCGGACGAGAAATCGCAGCAGAGAGTTGAGAGTTGAAGGTTGAGAGTTGAGAGTGCGAAGCCGCAAGCGGCCTTTTCGACCCCTGGCAAGAATCGCTCGGAGTTGCTAACTTGTGGAAGAAGCAACCAACGACTTGTCAGCCTTCACGGAAAACAACGGGGACTTGCGATGAAAGTAACCACCGAGGCAATGGCCGCCTGGTGCCGAAGACTGCTGGGCGCCGGCCCCGACATGCCCAAGTTGACCCTCCAGGAGTACGCCGCGGGCGTCCCGCGGCTGGACTCGCTGGCCGATGTCCCCAGCGGCACGCCCGTGCTGGTCCGCGGAGACGTGGACGCCAAGCCGGGAACCAACGTGGGTGAGGGTGACGTCCGGCTCCGCTCGATGGCCGAGACGCTCGAGTTCGGCCGGGAGAAAGGCTGGAAGCAAATTATCTTCGGGCATATCGGCCGAAAACCGGAAGGCTCACTCGAGAAGGTCCGCGCCCGAATCGGCGATATCCTCGGCTGCCCCATCGGCTTCATCGAAGACTGGCTCGATCCGGAAACCGTCACCATCAAGGACGAGGTTGCCGAGACAATCCAGTCGGCGGAGCCGGGCAGCGTGATAGTGCTCGAAAACACCCGGAAGTACGACGCCGAGCGGCTTCTCTGGAAGGCCACCCCGGACGATATCCCCAGCTTGTCCGAGAAACTGGCCCGCCTGGCAAACCAGTTCGCCGAGAAGGTGGCCACCGTATACGTGAACGAAGCCTTTTCGGCCGGGAGCCTCGATAGCTCGACTACCGTGGTGCCCGCCGCAATGGACCGCGTGGCGCTGGGCCGCTACGTCGGCGGGCAGTTCGACGGACCGTTGAAGGACTGCCTGAAGGCAAAAATGGTCGTCTTCAGCGGTCTGAAAATCGATAAGCTCGACGACCTGGAAGCGATGATCAATCGGGGGACAATCCGCCGCGTGATTACGGCCGGGTCGCTGGCCATGGCTCTGAAGAAAGCGGCCGCCGAACTGGACGGAGAGCAGTTCGACCTGGGCCTCTCGGAAGACCCCGAGCATGGTGACAAACCCTACTTCATCCCCGCCCAGCGAATCGAACAGGCCAAGAAGATGATCGCCGAAGGCCGACGGAAGGGAATCGAGTTCGTCATGCCGGTCGATTTCGTTCTGCAAGACGGCCGGGTATCGGAGACTGTTGGGCCGGGCAACCAGCAGTTTGACGTTGGGCCCGACTCCAGCCGGCGCTACGAGGAGGCCGTCGGCCGGTTCATCGAGGTTAATAAGGGATCTGCCGAGCCGGCCGTGATGTTCCACAACGGCGTGTTCGGCATGTTCGAAGACCCCCGATTTGAAGAGGGGACCAAGAAGTTCGTACCGCAACTCAAGCGTATGACCGATGCGGGAATAAAAGTCTACGTGGGCGGTGGCGAAGGCGGCAAAGCACTGGATAAATACGGCCGGCCAGATTGGGTCACCTACTGCTTCACCGCCGGGGGTACCGTACTGAATGCCCTGGGAAGCGAGCCGGTCCCCTACCTGCTGGCGCTGAAAATGGCCTGCCAAAAGCTGATAGCTGAAAGCTGATAGCTGAAAGATATGCTACCGCGGCGATCCGGCGCACGCCCGGTGGCAAAGGTCCACCAGTGTGTCGACTTCCCGGCGGATATCGTCTTCCGGTTCTTGGTGGTAGATGACGTCTTCCAGTTGGCCGGCCGCAACGCTGATCGGGTCGAATCCGTAGCTACCGGCCGCGCCCTTGAGTTGGTGAGCCGACCGTCGAAGTCCCTCCCAATCGCGCTTCTCGAAGAGGTTCGAGAAGTTGTCGGTTCGCTGGACCATCTCATCGACGAACAGTTCTACGATTTTCCCCAGGTCCGGGTCACCCCCCAGGGTTGAGTAAAGCGCCTCGCTTACGCTTGTTGCGGTATTCATATCAAACGTTCCTTCGGATTCTGCTTGGGCATGTTCGTCCTCGGAAACAATAGGTTATTTTTTCCTGTTACATAACGCGGACTAGTCGGAACCATTATCCCGGATTATTCATGAAAACCATTGTGATAAACGTAAGTCATTTGAGTCACACGACTTACGGCTATCTTGCCTAAAACAACATGTTTTTTGACTGGTTACCGAACGCCGTAATATGCAGCTCTTGCGTCGATCCATGAATAATCCGGGTTAGGCCGC
>JAUWJC010000413.1 GCA_030607895.1 Pirellulales bacterium | reverse complement strand
CGACCGCAAGACGGACCGTGGGCAGGGAGAGTCCGCTCGAAACATCAAGTGGGGCGCCCGGCTCGGCTCCCAAAGCTACGGCACGCCCGTGATCGCCGGTGGAAAGGTCTATTGCGCCACCAATAACGGTGCCGGATGGCTCAAGCGGTACCCGGCCGACGTGGACCTTGGTTGTTTGCTCTGCTTCCGCCAGTCCGACGGCCGCTTCCTTTGGCAACATTCTTGCGAGAAGCTCAAGGCGGGTCGGGCATTGGACTGGCCGCAGCAGGGAATCTGTGCAAGCCCCATGGTCGAACCGGACCGGCTCTGGCTGGTGACTAACCGGGGCGAGGTCGTCTGCCTCGACACCGAAGGATTCGCCGACGGGCAAAACGACGGTCCTTTCCGGTCGGAACCGGCAACCGGGCCGGGTGAATCGGACGTGGTCTGGCGATTCGACATGATGCGCAAGCTGGGTGTTGTGCAACACAATATGTGCAGTTGCTCGGTCACGGCGGCGGGCGATCTGTTGCTGGCCAACACCTCCAACGGCGTGGACCAGTCGCACGAGAACATCCCGGCGCCCGAAGCGCCAAGTTTCATTGCAATCAACAAGCACACGGGCGAGTTGGTTTGGGCCGACAACTCGCCCGGCCGAAACATCCTGCACGGGCAGTGGTCTTCGCCGGCCTTTGCCGTTTTTGACGGCGTGCCCCAGGCCATCTTCGCCGGCGGCGACGGTTGGGTCTACAGCTTCCTGGCCCAGCCCACCGAGACCAAGACCCCACCCAAGACCCCAACCAAGAAACCCAAACTGCTGTGGAAGTTCGATTGCAATCCAAAACAGTCGAAATGGGAGGGTGACGGCCGGGGCCAGCGAAGCAACATCATCGCCACGCCGGTGGTTCACAACGGCCGGGTCTTCGTCTGCACCGGTCAGGATCCCGAATACGGGGAAGGGCAAGGATACCTTTGGTGTATCGATCCCACTCGGCGCGGCGACGTCAGCCAAAAACTGGTTGTCGACCGAGAGGGCAAGCCGGTACCACCCCGGCGAATTCAAGCCATCGACGAAAAGGCCGGCGAGAAGCTGCTGCCGAACCCCAACTCGGCCGCCGTCTGGCTCTACACGGGCCACGACGCCAACGGCGACGGCCAGTTCGACTTCGAGGAAACGATGCATCGCAGCCTGGGGATGGTGGCCGTCAACGACGGGCTGCTGGTGGTGGCCGATTTCGCCGGTCTGGTCCACTGCCTCGACACGGCGACCGGCCGGGTCCATTGGACTTACGACATGCTGGCCGCCGTTTGGGGCTCGCCGCTGGTGGTCGACGGAAAAGTCTACGTGGGCGACGAGGACGGCGACGTGGCCGTCTTCGAGTTCTCAAAAAAACACAACCTGCTGGCTGAAAATAACATGAACAACTCGATCTACAGCACACCGGTTGTCGCCCACAACATCCTCTACATCTCCACCCGTAGCCACCTGGTAGCCATTCGGCCGGATAAGTAGTTCCGGCAACCTTCCGGCTCCGACACGGATCACTCTATCCAGCCGCCGCCCAGCACGCGATCGCCTGCATAGCAAACGGCGGCCTGACCCGGCGCTATGGCGTGGAAGGGCTCGTCGAAACGTACACGGAAGCGGTTCTCGGGAAGCGGTTCGACGGTCGCTCCGACCGGCCGGCTCCGGTAGCGGATCTTCACCAGACAACGAAACGGCTCGGCCGGCTCGTCGATCAGCCAGTTGCTTTGGGCGGCCGTTAGTTCGGTTCGGGCCAACTCGTCGATGGTGCCGATTACCACGCGTCGGGTGTCCGGCTCGATGCGGACGACGTATCGTGGCTGGCCCAGCGCGATGCCCAACCCTTTGCGCTGCCCGATCGTGAACCGCTCCAGCCCGTCGTGCCGAGCGACTACCGTGCCGTCGGTCGTGACGATCTCGCCCGAGGTGTCCAGTTCGCCGCGGTCCAACTCGCCGCGGCCCAATTCACCGCGGTGCTGTCGAACGAACCGGGCGTGATCGTGGTCCGGCACGAAGCAGATTTCCTGGCTCTCCCGCTTGTCGGCCGTACTAAGCCCATGCTCCCGAGCTATGTGCCACACCTCGTCTTTGCGGTATTCACCCACCGGAAACATCAGCCGCCCGAGCTTCCGGCGGTCGATGCCGAACAAAACGTACGACTGGTCCTTTGCCGGGTCCCGGCCCGAGCGAAGGGCGATCCGGCCGTCGGCCGTTTTGGTCAATCGGGCATGATGACCGGTGGCCACGTATTGGGCCCCGACGCTGTCGGCGTAGTCTACCAGCTTGCCGAATTTCAGCCGGGCGTTGCAGACGATGCACGGGTTGGGTGTCCGGCCGGAGGTGTACTCGCAAACGAAGTAATCGATAATTCGGCGGAATTCCTCCTGAAAATCGAGCTCGCAAAAGGGGATATCGAGTGATTGGGCCACCCGGCGAGCACCGGCCGCATCGGCATGTTGGCCGTGCCGCATGAACACGCCGATCACGTCGTGGCCCGACTCGCGAAGCAAACAGGCCGCCACGCTGCTATCGACACCGCCGGAGATGGCCAGAACAACTCGCGACATGGCTCGAAAGGGGTCGGAGAGAACAGGTGATTATCATTGCTTGGAGTCTACCGGCCAATCGGCACGGCGAGAAGTGCAGCCCAGTCGACCCCCCATTATGGGCATTCCGGGTGGTGTTCACGGCAGAACGGTTTGGTTTCAGGTTGCCGAAACCGCGTGCGTTGGTGTAACATACTCCGTGGGGTGGTTTTTCTGCTCGACAAGCGAGGTTACGGATTTCATGAAGCTGATTGTGACCCTCGAGCACGACGAGACGGGGATGATTGTCGTCGAATGTCCGGCGATTCCAGGCTGTGTTTCGCAAGGCAAGACGGAAGAAGAGGCACTGGCCAACATAGGCGAGGCAATTAGGGCGTGTTTGGAAGCCCGGGCCGCACATGGCATGCCGCTGACGGTGGCGACTAGGGAGGTTGAGGTTTCCCTGTAATGCCGAAGCTTCCCCATCTCTCTGGCGCCAAGGCAGTGAAGGCGTTCGAGCGTGCTGGCTGGCGTAGGGATCGGCATCGAGGTAGTCACGTAGTGATGCTCAAGGAAGGAGAAATTGCCAGCCTTTCAGTTCCTCAACACCGTGAGCTTGCACCCGGGACGTTGCGATCACTGATCCGAGCGGCAGGAATGACAGTCGATGAGTTTATCGGTTTCTGTTGATCTTCTGCCACCCCATTCGTTGCTATTGACATGTTTTTCTCTTCTCGCGGGAGCCAGCGTATGGACAACGAACTAATCGACCGGGCCGAAGCTATTCAGAAGCGGATTCTCCAGCTTAGGGACTCTCTTTGACTACGCAGCCAAGCAATCGGAGACCCAAGCGATTGAGGGGCGGATGGCCTCGCCGGACTTCTGGAATAACCAGGAAGATGCCCAAAAAACCGTCGCCCGGTTGAAGGCAATCAGGACAATCCTCAAGCCCTTGGAAGAGGCGGTCCGCGGAAGCGAGGACCTGTCGGTCATGGTCGAGATGGCCCAGGAAGACGATGGCTTTGCGGCGGAAGTGCCCGACGAACTGAGCCGGCTGGAGGAGGCTACCGCCGAACTGGAACTGAAGGCCCTGCTGGACGGTCCGCTGGACTGCAATACGGCCATTCTGACCATCAACGCCCGGGACGGCGGCACCGACGCAAACGACTGGGCCGAAATGCTACTGCGAATGTACATCGCCTGGGCCGGGCGCAACGAATACAAGACCGAATTGCTCGACCGCCAGGATAACGAAGAGGCGGGCATAAACAACGCCACCATTGCCGTTCGCGGTCCGATGGCCTACGGGTACCTCAAGGGCGAGTCGGGAATGCACCGGCTGATTCGCATCAGCCCGTTCAATTCCGAAGGAAAGCGGCAGACCAGTTTCGCCGCGGTCGACGTTTCGCCGGAAGTGTCCGACGAGATCAACATCGAGCTTCGTGGCGAGGACATTCGGGAAGATGTTTTCCGTGCCAGCGGTGCGGGCGGGCAGCATGTCAACAAGACGTCCAGGGCCATCCGGCTGACCCACCTGCCCACCAACATCGTGGTGCAGTGTCAGAACGAGCGGAGCCAGCACAAGAACCGGGCGACCGCGCTGAAGATGCTCCGCGCGCGGTTGGCCCGATTGGAAGAGGTAAAACGCGAGGCCGAGCAAATGGCCAAATACAACCAGATGCCCAAAGTCGGCTTCGGCTCGCAAATTCGCAGCTACTTCCTCCATCCCGACCAGCGCGTAAAAGACGCCCGAACCGGATACCTGCTAGGCAACTTCAACAGCGTGCTCGACGGCAATATCCAGGGGTTTCTGG
>JAUWJC010000630.1 GCA_030607895.1 Pirellulales bacterium | reverse complement strand
GCATTTCTCACCACGGTGTGCCACTGCTTCGCTAGAAGCAGTGTTTTCCCGGGAGTTTTCGCGGCACTGCTTCTGGCGAAGCAGTGGTACACCGTTCCGGCTCGCGCCGCGCCAGTGCAACCAGCCGGCCGCGGCCAGTGTAAGTGCGGCGGGCACGGCGAATATCAACAGGTTGTCGAGCCGGCCAAGCAGACCGACCAGTAGTACGTAGGTCGAGATTGCATTGAGCCCAACGCCCGTCGAGAAAACGAACGTCTCCAACCGCGTCAACCCTCGATCCGCCCGGCAGGCGACCATAATCAGCCACCCGGCCGCCATCGCCCAGGCGAAGATCGCACCGGCGATCAACAGAATCGGCAGCCGGTCCAGAAGCGAGAATTCCGGCGGGCTGCCGAACCAGCGTTCCACTAGGCTTTCGGGCAAGAGGAGCAGCCAGAAGAAGTCGATCCGGCGAAAGACCCGCCCCGGCTCCACTTCCAGGCTTGGCAGCCGCACGGCAAAAAAAGCCGCGAAGTAAGCCACAAGACCCACAAGCAGCAAAATGGTCCGTTTGTGTTTCATTGCAAGTCCGAAAAAGGGGACAGGCACCGTCGGCATGCCGGAAACTCCCGAAAAAACCAGCCCGTGACGGAGCCAGTCCCCATTTTCGGACTCCCCTCCTTACAGCTTGAGTAAGCTATTATTGTCTAGCGACCGTTCCGGCCGCCACGGTTGTGTGTATTGTACCAATCAGAAGGAAAAAGGGGACACCCTGCAGATGGCCAGCCAAGGTACGCTACAAGGCATCTTCACTCCGAACATGGTGCCATTGGACGAACGGGGCGAAATCAACGAGCCCGAACTCCGACGCTACACCGATTGGCTAATCGAAAGCGGCGTGCATGGGTTATACCCGAACGGCTCGACCGGCGAGTTCACCCGATGTACTCGTGAGGAGCGCCGCCGAATCATCGAAATCATGGTCGACCAGACAGCCGGCCGGGTGCCGATCCTCGCCGGGGCGGCCGAGGCAAACGTCCGCGAGACGCTGGCCGCTTGCGAGTATTACCACGGGCTGGGCGTTCGGGCGGTGGCGATCGTGGCGCCCTTCTATTACAAGCTGAGTCCCGATAACGTCTACGCATACTTCAAGGAAATCGGTAACAACACACCGGTGGATGTCACCTTGTACAACATCCCCATGTTCGCCTCGCCGATAGACGTGCCTACCATTCAGCGGCTGAGCGAAGACTGCGAGCGGATCGTGGCGATCAAGGACTCGTCGGGCGACATCCCGCAAATGATGCGGATGATCGAGGCGGTGCGGCCCAACCGGCCCGACTTCAGCTTTCTCACCGGCTGGGACGTGGTCCTACTGCCGATGATGATAATCGGCGCCGACGGCGGCACCAACGCCACAAGCGGAGTGGTGCCCGAGTTGACCCGAAAACTGTACGACCTGGCCGCCGCCGGGCAGATCGACGAGGCGGTCCGGTTCCAATACAAGATCCGCAAGATATTCGACGCCATTTTATATTCAGCCGATTTTCCGGAAGCCTGCCGAGTAGCCGTCGGATTGCGAGGGTTTCGCATGGGCAGCGGCCGGCAACCGCTTTCCGACGAACACAAAGCGAAACTGGCCGACATGAAAAACTCGTTTCGGCAGTTGTTGGACCAAGAGGGACTGCTCGGCAGCACGGCACCATCGGCCCCCGTTACGCTCGACGCAAGACAAATCGGACAAATCGTCGAAGGCGTTGTCGCCGAACTACAGACGCGAGGAATGGCCTGAGTAGTGGATAGTGGGCAAGTGTCAGTACCTCAAGGTCACTTGAGTGCCAGTACCTCAAGGTCACTTTGTAAGGAAAACTTGGATTTCGGATGGGGGGCGGAACGGAAGGAGGGCGTAG
>JAUWJC010000057.1 GCA_030607895.1 Pirellulales bacterium | reverse complement strand
CTACGCCCTCCTTCCGTTCCGCCCCCCATCCGAAATCCAAGTTTTCCTTACAAAGTGACCTTGAGGTACTGGCACTCAAGTGACCTTGAGGTACTGACACTTGCCCACTATCCACTATCCACTATCAACTATCAACTACTCATGCCACGGTTGAACGTTCGCCCGTTTGGCCCAGGTATCGTACAGGTCGATCATGTATTTAACGCCCTTTGGGTATCGATCGACCAGGTTGTTCATTTCGGTGCGATCGGTTTCCATGTTATAGAGTTCCCACTTGCCGGGGAACTTGGAGACGAGTTTCCACTTGCCGTCGCGAACCGCCCGATTGCCTTCGTGCTCCCAGAAGATGGGTCCGCGGCGGCGCTCTTGGCCGAGGAAGGTGGGCACGAGGCTTTGACCTTCGGTGGGTGTTATGGGTAGCCCTTTGAAGACCTTTGGGTACTTGCTTCCGGCCACTTCGAGGCAGGTGGCCATCAGGTCGATCACGTGTCCCCGTTGATGGGTCAGCCGGCCGCCGTCTCGGATCACGTCCGGCCAACAGACGATTAGCGGCGTCGCCATCCCGCCCTCGTGGACCCAATGCTTGTAAAGCCGAAACGGCGTGTTGCCGGCGTTGGCCCAGGCGATGCCATAGCTCTGAAACGTGTCTTCGCTGCCGGGCATGAAGTTGGATTTATTACCCACTTGGACCGGCCGGCCCTCTCGGGTTTTGGTTGGAATCGACCCTCCACGCCATGTGGAAGTAATCTCCTCGGCGCACGCCCCGTTATCGGAAAGGAACATCACCAAAGTGTTCTGCTCGGCCCCCACTTGCTGGACCTTCTCCATGATCCGCCCGATACCCCGGTCCATGCTGTCGATTTGCGCGGCATAGACTTCCATGCGGCGTTGTTGCCACGGCCGGTACGGGGCAGTCTCCCACGGACCGACCCTCGCGTCACGCGGCGTCAGCGGCCAACTCGATCGGACGATCCGCATGGCAATCTGCCGGCGGTGACGTTCCTTGCGCAGCGTATCCCAGCCGGTGGCGTACTTGCCGCGGTATCGAGCGATTGTCTAGGGCCGGGCTTGGAGGGGCCAGTGCGGGGCCGTGTAGGCTACGTACAGAAAGAACGGTTTGTCGCTCCGGGCAGCCTCTTCGATGAAGCGGCCGGCCTGATCGCTGATCGCGTCGGTATAGTAATAGTCGTCGGTGGCTCGGACGAAGTGCTTGCCGCGCATCAGCGTAGGCGGATCGAAGTAGCTTCCGCCGTGAAGCGTGCCGTAGAACTTCTCGAACCCGCGCGAAAGCGGCCAGGTGTGCTTGGGACCCTCCGAGCCGAAGTGCCGGCTGAGGTGCCATTTGCCGCACATCATCGTTTGGTAACCGGCCGAATCGAGCAACTGGGCAATCGTTACACAACTCTTGCCAAGGTTACCCCGGTAGCCCGGCAGCCGATGATCTTTCATCATATGGCCCACGCCCGCCTGGTGCGGGTAGAGGCCCGTCATCAACGAAGCCCTGCTGGGGCAACACCTACCGGCGTTGTAAAACTGCGTAAACCGCAATCCACTCTTCGCCAGCCGCTCCAGATTCGGCGTAAGGATTTCCGATCCGTAACAGCCCAGGTCGCCAAATCCCAGGTCGTCGGCCAGAATCAGGATAATGTTCGGCCGCGATCCCCTGGCCTTATCCTGGGCGTCCGCCCGGTCGACCGCGCCGGCAGCGACCGCCAGCGCAACGAGCAGATACGCGATTCGATCACGCATGATGATAGAGTTGAAAGTCGAAAGTCGAAAGTCGAAAGTTGAGGGTTGAGGGTTGAGGGTTGAGGGTTGAGAGTTGGTGCGTGGACGTTGCGAAGCCGCAAGCGGTCCGTTCGCGCTGCCACTGACAACTGACAACTGACAACTGACAACTGCCAACTATCAACTAACAACTCAGTCGCCGCGGAGCGTCAACGAATGAACGGCCAGTTTCTCTCGGACTTCGTTGAGGCTGGTAACGCCGAAGTTCTTGCATTCCAACAGGTCGTCGCCGGTCCGCCGGAGAATGTCGCCGATTGTGTTGATCCCCAGGCGGATCATGCACTTCCTGGCTCGGACGGAGAGATTCAGATCGGAGATAGGCCGTGCCAGCATGGCTTGTTTGTCGGCGCTTAGCGACTCGGGTTCGAAGGCGTCTGGGATGGGCTTTTCGGCTGCGAGCTCGCCGAGCTTCAGTCCCTTGGATGACAGCATTTCTCCGATTTCGACCAGGCTGGTTTCGCCGAAGTTCTTGCTGCCGAGCAATTCCTGCTCGGTGCAAGCGCACAGGTCGCCCAGCGTCATGATACCCATATTCTGCAGGCAATTGCGACTGCGAACCGACAACTCGAAATCCGTCACCGGAACGCTCAGTATCTGGGTCATCCGGTCCCGCCGGCGTTGGGCATCCTCGTCATAGTACATGTCGCTGGAGGCCTGGGCGTCTCTGAGAAACAGCCGGGCCCGATCGTTATCAGGATAGGCGTTGAAGACTCGCCGGTAGCATCGCACCGCCTGGTCGAACTGCCCCCGATCCTCATAGAGTATTCCCAGGTTCAGAAGCGATCCGGCGTGGGGGGGAAACCGCGAGGCGGAGCGTCTGTACAGATCCAGGGCAGTTTCGTCGTTGCCGCGGCGATCGTTTTCCAAGGCCAGTCCGAACAGGGCGCCGCAATGCTCGCCGTCGGCTTCCACCGCCCGTTCGTAAAGCGCCACAACTTCGTTTGGATTGCCACCCAGCGCGGCCACGGTAGCGCCTCGCTGGTAAAGGTATTCGGCCGTCTGTTCAATTGCCCCGGACAATCCGTCCAAGATGGCCAGTGCGGCGGTGGCGTTGCCGGCATAGCGCTGCGTTTCGGCGCGTCCCAGGGCACACTCGTCGGAGTCATAGCCGGCCTTGGCCGCCGCGGTGTAGCTTTGCAGGGCGTCGTCGTATTTCCGCAAGGCGAAGCACGCCTTGGCCAAATAGAAGTGAGCCAGTGCCCCGCCGTCGCCCTGCTTGAGCGTCTCGATCGCCCGTTGGTGTTGCCCGAGCAGGTAAAGGCAGACACCTAGTCGGACCATGCTGGCCGGGCTCTGGTCCTCTTTGTCCCGCAACTCCGCGACTGCGTCGCGAAGGAGGTGGAAGTTGGGTAACTCGGTACCAATAGCATCGGTGAGTTGCTTGATTTCTCTCGGACCAAAGGTGCCGTTGAACAAGACCAATTGCTTCAAGTCGAAATCGAGACCTTGCGCCATCAGCGACATCTCCCAAGCGGTTACGACCGCAGCTAAGCTATAGGATTCTGAAAAGGCTGTCTCGCCAGCGCGAGGCCAACCCGTGCTCACGGGCACGGATATTTCGATCCGACGCGCCGGTCGGATAGCCATCCAAGCGCCAGCGGTGGGAGTCGAACCCACAACCCCCGCATTACGAATGCGGTGCTCTGCCAATTGAAGCTACTCTGGCAAGCTCTTGTTTTTCAGGGGTATTGACTTCTCTTGCGAACCTCGTAAAAAAGTGTGTGACACCCGTTTTGACACCCGCTTGACCAAAACGGGGGGTGTCCCAGGCGGGCCGTGTTGTCACAACAAACATCATGCGAGGATCGCTCATATGAGTAAGAATACCACAAAGCCGACGCCCGTGAAACCTAAGAAGCCCTATCCAGGGTTTCCCCTCTTTCCCCATGCCACTCGGCGATGGGCCAAGAAGATCCGGGGCCGACTTCACTACTTCGGCCCGTGGGCCGATCCCGACGCGGCGCTGCAAAAGTACCTTTACCAGCGGGATGCCTTGCACGCTGGCCGGACCCCTCGCACGTCACCCAAAGGGCTGACGGTCCGGGAACTGGTCAACCGATTTATGACCAGTAAGAAAGTACTGCTCGGAAATGCCGAAATCGTCCAACGTACCTTCGATGATTATTACGTTGTCTGCCGCCGCGTGGTTGGTGTGTTCGGCCCCGATCGGCTTGTCGTGGACTTGGCGGCGGAGGACTTCGCCCAACTACGGGCGGCGTTTGCCAAGACCAGGGGGCCGGTGTCGCTCACTAACGACATTACCCGTGCCCGATCCGTGTTCAAGTTTGGCTTCGATGAAGGGCTCATTGACCGGCCGATCCGCTACGGTCAATCGTTCAAACGCCCCAGCCGGCGGATAATTCGCCAAGCCCGCAATGCGAATGGTGGGCGGATGTTCGAGCCGGTCGAAATTCGGGCCCTTCTCGACAAGGCCACGCCCCAGATGCGGACGATGATTCTTTTGGCTGCTAACTGTGCATTTGGGAATCACGATTGCGGGAGTGTTCCCATCTCTGCCGTCGACCTTGATCGGGCCTGGATATCGTTTCCCCGGCCGAAGACAGCTACGCCCCGACGTGCCCCGCTCTGGCCCGAAACCGCCCAGGCCCTCCGGGAGTGGCTTGCCGTGAACCCTAAGCCCTTGGACGACGTAGCAGCCAAGCTCGTATTTCGGACGGCCAAGGGTGCATCATGGGCCAAGTCCAAGGCGGACAACCCAGTCGCAAAAGAGTTTGCCAAATTGCAGCGCGAGGCGGGAACGTACCGGAAGGGCAGAGGGTTCTATTCCATCAGGCATGTTTTTCAGACCGTCGGGGATGATGCCGGCGACCCGCTGGCCGTCCGATTCATTATGGGGTATACCCCTGCCGCTGCCGATATGTCGGCGATCTACAGGGAGCGAATCAGCGACACCCGGCTCAAAGCCGTTACGGATCACGTTCGGCGGTGGCTGTTCGAAGACGTTGACCAAAACCAAACGAAGGAATAGACTGATTTTGCTGCCGGGAGCTGCCGACGGGCGGTTTGCCAGCCGACAAGACAATCCGACAAGACAAGTGGTTGCGGATTCTCTCGTTTCCTCGCAGCCACTGTCGGCCGGACCGGCGGAAAGGAAACTAGACGGTGCCAACGACTCTTCCGCACGCGGCGACGTTCCTAAACATCGCCCTTCGAGAACGAGACTAGCTTTTCGCGGCCCTCATCGCCGACGCCAACGATGCTAAGCTACAGTAGAGAATCGCCGATTTTCGGGGCGGGGTGAGTGAAGAGGAACTCCTCCCCGCCGGGCAGACCGACGAGCTTCTCCATCACTTGCGCCCGCGGACGGGCTTCAGCAATCTGGCTGAAGCGTTCCGACAGGCCAACACCGAGGCGATGCAACACGCGGCCGCCTGGCACCTGATGCCCCTACTGAAAACTCTTCATGATGCCCATGTGGACCTCTACAACTACGCATGGGCAGCCTGGAAGGTTTCGGCCCGAACTATGCCGATCGAGGCACACTGCGAAGCGGCGAACGCGCTGAATCTTGGGCCTGGTTCAATTCTGCCAACATCCAGGCAACATTTCGCGGCCGGGAGGGCGAGGCTCCTGCCGAGCCGTAAAGTGTTGCCACACGTTGTATTCGGCTCGGCAGGAGCCTCGCCCTCCCGGCCAGGTGTAACCCTGGTTTGAACCATGCCGTCCATGACCCATCCTCCTTGACACAACCTCCTGCCTGACAACCAGTTATGACCGCGCCGAGTCTATAGCACATGGGTCGGATTCGATGCAATAGCAATAGGACACAAGGCGGTTCTCTGCTATCATGAAGTTGGCAAAAGTCGAGCTTAGATCGGCAACTGGCAAAGCTGGAGGCCAAACTGACACAAAAATGAATTCTGAAGACCTGACCCCACCGCTAACCGCTGCACACAAAACCGTCCAACCAGGTCGATCAGCGGTTTCAATTCCGGCTGCATCGGGTATAATCGCACGTTTGGCTGCTGTTGGAGCGCCTGGGAATATGTGTTGGAGAGTGAATTGATGGCCAAAACCAAAGGCAAAAGCAAGAAAAAAAAGAAATCTGAATCGGTCTTTCTCGTTTGTGAAGAGACGGGCGACTACAATTACACGATCCGGCGCAAGCCGGGGGGTGAGAAGCTGAAGTTGAAAAAGTACTGCCCAAGGCTTCGCAAACACACTTTGCACGTCGAGAAGAAGAAATAGTCGGCGTGAGTGAATGGCCAAACGTTGGCGTATCCATCCGCACGATCCGGATCGAATCGCAGCCTTGTCGCGCGCTGCGGGAATCCCCGCGGTTGTGGCCCAATTGCTCATCTGTCGCGGCTTGGCCGATCCGGTTGCCGCCCGGCAGTTCCTCGCTCCCAAGCTCTCCGCACTGCACGACCCGGACGAATTACCCAACTGCACCCGGGCCGCCCAACTCATTCACCAGGCTGTGGCGGCCGGGCGGCGAATCGTCGTCTATGGCGACTACGACGTCGACGGCGTGACGGGCACGGCCCTGCTGTGGCAATGCCTCAAGATGCTCGGCGCCGACGCCGGATACTACATCCCGCATCGCATTGACGAGGGCTACGGTCTGAACGACGAGGCGATTCGCTTGCTGGCCTCGCAGAAGGCCGAAATGATCGTCACCGTCGATTGTGGTATCGGCAGCAGGCCCGAATCGCTCACCGCCCGCCAAGCCGGCCTGGAACTGATCGTTACCGATCACCCCGAGCCGGGCGCCGAGTTGCCCGAGGCCGCCGCCATCGTCCATCCCCGACTGCCCGGCCACGCATATCCTTTCGGCCAATTGAGCGGATCGGGCGTGGCTTTCAAGCTGGCCTGGGCGCTATGCCAGCAGGCAAGCGGGGCCAAGAAAGTGAGCCAGCGGATGAGGGACTTCCTGGTCCAAGCCACCGGGCTGGCTGCCATGGGAACCGTGGCCGATGTTGTACCGCTGGTCGACGAGAACCGGGTGCTGGTTCACCACGGCCTGACGAGCCTTCGTCAATGTCCCACCTTGGGACTGGCCACCATAATGAAACTGACCGAATTGGACAGCAAAACCGAATTGTCCAGCGAAGACATCGCTTTCACACTCGCCCCGCGACTAAACGCTGCCGGACGGCTCGGCCAGGCCCAACTGGCCGTCGAGTTGTTGGTTACCGACCGCCCCGGCCGGGCTGAGGAACTGGCTCAGTACATCGACCAACTCAACGGCACCCGGCAGTCGCTTCAGCGGAGCATCCTGCTGGCCGCCAACAAGCAGGCCAAAACCGAGTTCAACCCGGCCGCCGACACGGCGCTGGTCCTGGCCGACCGCGGCTGGCATCCCGGAGTGATCGGTATTGTGGCAGGCCGCCTGGCCGAGAAATATCATCGGCCCGTGGTGCTGATTTCCTGGGACCAGTTGGGGGTAAAACCCGGAGTTGGCTCCGCCCGAAGCGTGCCGGGTTTCAACCTTCACGCCGCCCTGGAAGCCTGTAGCGAACACCTGTTGAGCCACGGGGGCCACGCCGCGGCCGCCGGACTCAGAATCGACGAAACGGAGTTGGATGGCTTCCGCGCCGCCTTTTGCGAAATCGCCGCCAGCGAAATCAGCCATGAGAACCGCGTGGCCGAATTGACCATCGACGCCGAAACGCCCCTGAGCGCGCTGACGCTCAAGACCGTCCAGCAGATGGAACAACTGGCTCCCTTCGGACAGGCCAACGCCCGACCGCTGCTCTGCACCACCGGCGTAACACTGGCCGAACCGCCCCGGCCGATGGGCGCCGGCGGTAATCACCTGGCAATGAAGCTTGTGCAACACGGCGTTACACTGCGAACAGTGGCCTTCGGCGGAGGCGACTGGGCCGACCAACTCGCCGCCCTGACCGGCCCTATCGACGTCGCCTTTCGACCGGTCGTCAACACCTTTCGCGGCCGACGAAACGTCGAACTGCACCTGGTCGACTGGAGGCCCTAATAACCCCAGGCCACACCCCAAACAGGCTGCCGGCTACTCTTCCACCTCCCACTCGTTCCCGTTGCGTCGCACGGGGCGGTAGAGGGTGTCGCGCTCGATTGGGCGGCGGCCGGCTTCGGTGATTAGCCCACGGAGGCGGTCGACGGATAGGGCTTCGGGCGATTGAGCGCCGGCCTCGTGGTGGATCAGTTCGTGGCGGACGGTGCCGTCCAGGTCGTCGGCGCCGTAGGCCAGGGCGACTTGGGCCGTGCCCACGCCCAGCGATATCCAATAGGCCTTCATGTGATCGAAGTTGTCCAGCATCAGCCGGCCGACCGCCATCGTGCGCAAGTCGTCCAGGCCGGAGGGCCGCCGCAGGTGTGAAAACCGCGTGTTCTCTGGATGGAACGCCAGGGGGATGAACGCCAGGAACCCGCCCGTCTCGTCTTGCAGTTCGCGCAGGCGGAGCATGTGATCGATCCGGTGCTTGGGGTCTTCAACATGGCCGTAGAGCATGGTGGCGGTCGAGCGGAGTCCGAGCCGATGGGCCGTGCGATGTACTTCAAGCCAGTGATCGGCATCGATCTTTCGAGAACAAATCCGGCGTCGCACGTCGGGATGGAATATCTCGGCCCCTCCGCCCGGCAGGGATGTCAGCCCGGCATCAATCAGTTCTTCCAGCACTGCGCGGATCGACCGGCCCGACAACTCGGCAAGCCGGGCGATCTCGACGGCGGTCCACGCCTTCAGAAGCAACCGAGGAAACGCTTTGTGCAGCCGGCCGATGATACCCAGGTACCAGTCGAAGTCCTTTTCGGGGTGTATCCCGCCGACGATGTGCAGTTCGGTCGAGCCGTTCTCGACCGCTTCGGCACCCCGATCGAGTATCTCCCGGTCGCTCATCAGGTACGCCCGAGGGTCGCCCACATCGCAACTGTACGCGCATAGTTCGCAGCGGTAGATGCAGACATTCGTCGGGTTGAGGTGAGTATTGATGTTGTAGTAGACGGCATCGCCGCTTTTCCGCCGGCGGACCATGTCGGCCAACTCGCCCACTGCGTGCAGGTCCACCTCCGGCCGGTACAGCAATAGACCCTCGTCGGCCGACAGGCGCCGGCTGGTTTCGACCTTTTGACGGATGGTACCGAGGATAGTGTGCATAGGATTGTCAGTTGTCAGTTGTCAGTTGTCAGTTGTCAGTTATCAGTTATCAGTTATCAGTTATCAGTTATCAGTTATCAGTTATCAGTTATCAGTTGTCAGTTGTCAGTTGTCAGTTGTCAGTTATCAGTAATCAGTTGTCACTTATCAGTTGGCAGTTATCAGTTGTCAGTAATCAGTTCTTGCGCTGGAATGGTGACCGTGGGGAGACTTTATGGATGAGTGATGTAAGCATCTGTTTGATCTCACGAACGTCACTTATGAGGCGGTGGCACTCCGGCTGAGCAAGGAAGTGAAGGTCATGGGCCAGTATGAAGTGATACTCCAATTCACTCGCCGACCCGGCGGCAATCTGGAAGGAATCGAGCGAAGTCAGCCCCTCCACCCCTACCACAACCCTCGGCAATATTAGCGGGAATCGAAGCAGCACAACGCCGAGACTGGCTAATCAGTCCGTACAATTCATCGTTTGGGAACCGCCGAGTCGCCTCGTACACTGCCAGTGTAAGCGAATGTGCTTTCTGCCAGACCGTCAGTTTTCGAAAGTCCTGCATCTCATCTTCCCCTACAAACAACCAAGATAACTGATAACTGAAAACTGATAACTCACACCAACAAGTCCACCACCCCAACCACCAGCAGTCCCACGCTCACTACCGCGTTGACGTGGAAGAACGCCCGGTTGACGCGGCTCAAGTCGTCCGGTCGAACGAGCCAGTGTGCGTAGAGAAGCAGCAGAGCAATGGCCGCCACGCCGATCAGGTAGATCGGGCCGAATTGCGGATAGACCAGCGGCAGGACGAACAATAGCACAACTGCTCCCAAGTGACAAATCGCGGCCAGCCGAAGCGCACCGGCGACACCCAATCGGGCGGGCACGCTGTAAAGATGCATCTTCACGTCGAACTGCGTGTCCTGGCAGGCGTAGATCATGTCGAACCCGGCCACCCAGAGCATCACTGCCAGCCCCAGCACGACCGGCGGCCAGGCAATTTCGGCCCTGATCGCCACCCAGGCGGCAACCGGCGCCAACATCAAGGCCGTGCCCAGCCAAAAATGCGACAGCATGGTGAACCGCTTCGTGTAACTGTAGGCGAACAGAAACAACAGCACGGGCACCGAGGCGTAAAGCGGCAAGGGGTTGTGCGGCAGGAACAAGAGCGTGCCGGCCACAAAGCACAACGAACACACCACCGTGAACAGCACCACGCTCGTGACGCTGAGCGATCCGCTGGCCAGATGCCGCATTCTGGTCCGCGGATTGAGCGCATCGAGCCGCCGATCGGCCAGGCGGTTGAAGGCCATCGCAGCGCTTCGGGCGGCAACCATGCAGACCAGGATGCCCGCCATATCCTGCCAACGAAACGCCACCGGCGGATTGCTCCTGATATTGGCCATCCAGGCCATTACCGCCGCCAGCAGTGCAAAAGGCAACGCAAACAGCGTGTGGCTGAAGCGGATCATCTCAAGCAGTTGGCGAAGATGGAGCATTGTTGAGAGTTGTCAGTTGTCAGTTATCAGTTATCAGTTATCAGTTAATATCGTGCCGTGCGAAGCCGCAAGCGGCAGTACGTTTCCTCTTCTTCAACCGACCACTGACAACTGACAACTGACCACTGACAACTGACAACTACTTCAACTTCCCCAGCGGCGGATCAGGCTGTTCTCGATTCCCAACTGGTCGCAGATCCGCCCGACCACGAAGTCGACCAGGTCCTGGAGTTTGGTCACGCCGTGATAGAAACCGGGCATTGCGGGCAGGATGACCGCGCCGGCTTGGGCCGCCCGCTTCATGTTGTCCAACTGTACCAGGGACAGGGGCGTTTCCCGGGGTACCAGGACCAGCTTGCGACGCTCTTTGAGATGCACGTCGGCGGAACGATGGATCAGGTTAGCGCTCGTCCCATGCACGATGGCGCTTAACGTGCCGCTGGAACAGGGGCAGATGACCATGCCGTCGGTGATGAACGACCCACTGGCGATCCGTGCCAGGTAGTCGCGGTAGTGGTAGTAGTGTATCTGGCCGGGCTCGCCGGTGGGTACGGAGAGCACATTGCTCGATTCGCTGGAGATGCCGGCCATCGAGCGGATCTTTCGCAACTTTTTGTCCTTCGGCGTAGCGCCAACGTCCAGCATCAACATCGAGTCATTGAAATTCTCCAGGTCGACGGTCAAATCGAGTTCCTGCTTGAGAACGGCCGGTGCGGCCGCGCTGATCGACAGATGCACGTTGCAGCCGGCCGCCGTGAGCACCTCGAGCAGCCTGATCGAGTAGGTAACTCCGCTTGCACCGGTTATGGCCACTACTATGTTGCGTTTCATTTCACCCCCACGTACAGCGTTGCAATGCCGAATGTGAACAGATGATATCGAACCCGATCGAGCCCCGCCCGGCGCATCCGCTCGGCGAGTGCTTCGTGCCGAGGAAACCGATCCACGCTTGCTGGAAGATAATTGTAGGCGGCCTGGCGATTCCGGGCCAATGCCTCCCCCAGTCGGGGTAACACTCGATGGAAGTACCAACCATATAGCGTTCCAAGCAGTCGGCCTTGGGGCATCGAGAACTCGAGCACGGCCACCCGACCGCCCGGCCGGCACACACGAACCATCTCCCTTAGGCCCCGATCGGTATCGCTTTGGTTCCTCAGCCCAAAGGCCACCGCGACGATCTCGAATTGCCCGGCGGCAAACGGCAGGCAGAGCGCGTCGGCCTCGACCAGCCCAATGTGCCCTTCGGTGCCGGCGTGCCGGCATTTCCGGCTTCCAATCGCCAACATGGGCCGGCAGAAGTCGGCCCCGACGACCTGGGTTTTCCCGCCGCCCAACCGCCAATACGCAAGCGCCAGGTCGCCCGTGCCCGTGCAAATGTCCAACACGGGCCCCCCTTCGGCCGGCGGTACCAGTTGCACCGTCCGCCGCCGCCAACGCCGGTCGATCCCCATCGACAGCAAACGGTTCAGAAGGTCATACCGCCAGGCGATCTCGCCGAACATCCGGCGGACCCGGGCAGCCGATTTGTCGATGGTTGAGGGCATGTAGTGAATAGTTGATAGCTGATAGTTGACAAGTGTCAATACATCGAGTACAGCGAGAAGTGTCAATACATCGAGTACAGTGGCATTTTGTTCAGGGGTATTTTGCTCCACAAGGAGTTCTTTTTTGGGAAAAGGCTCATTGGATGTATTTGGAGGAAGAACTCGCGCGAAGAACGGCCGTGGAACAGTATTTGGAAAACGTCCCAAAGTGTTGAGAGGGGGTGAATTGCCAGGAGGGGAGAAATTGGACATCACAAGGGTTTCTGCAACAGAGAGAACTCTTTTAAGGAGTAATGCCCATGAGAATGATTGTGCATTTGGAGTTGGAAGTCAAGATCGAGAGAGATCGGACGAACGCCAATGAGATCTTTGTGGCGGTGGGCGAAGCCTCCCGGGAGGCGGAGGGGCAGGTAATGCAAAAGGTAGTGGAGGCCTACCAAGAGGAAGTTGTGTTGAACTCGTCTCGCGACTGCGGCCTTCAGAGTGTTACCCTGGACTGCCAAAATCGCGAGACTCGTTTCGGTCGTGATTTGTCCTGTTTTTGTTCCGCCCCGAAGGGGCGTGGTTCGCCCAGCCCAGATGTAACGATGATTTTCAAGTGGCGTCATCACGCCTGACGCCACTTGAAAATCATCGTTACATCTGGGCTATGACAGCGCGGCCCGTTGGGCCTGATATCACCGCGCGACCCGTAACAAAAACCGGAACCGTTTTGGGGTGGATTTCAACATGTCAACCCCACGTTTTCAACACCCCAGCCTGGGGCTAAGGGGTCCTGGTATGGCTCATCCGAAAAGTTCTGCAACATCAAACTTGGCTATCAGCTTTCAGCTATCAGCCGCTGAAAACAGCGCTTTTTTGCGGGGTTTCGGGCTGATAGCTGACCGCTGAT
>JAUWJC010000627.1 GCA_030607895.1 Pirellulales bacterium | reverse complement strand
GAAAGCCCGCAAGCAGTGCCTGCCCAACTCAAATGGCTTGTTTTCTCCGGGCAAGCAGTGGCACACCGCCGCGTTTCTAGCGTTTTGCACCCAAGAACGGAAGAACCCCAATATCTGTCCCATCCACGAGGTCGGAGAGATCGAGCGCCGGCCGTACATCGTGATGGGCTTTGTCGAAGGAGAGACGTTGCAAGAGCTGGGCAAACGTGAACGTCCCAGCGCCCGGCGTGCGGCTGAGATCACTGCCACGCTCGCCCGGGCAGTCGACTACGCCCACCAGCACGGGGTCATCCATCGCGACCTCAAGCCGAGCAACGTGATACTGGAGGCCGAGACCGGCGAGCCGGTGCTGACGGATTTCGGTCTGGCCAAGGAAGTCACGCTCGATGGCAGCGACTTGACACGCTCCGGGCAGGTGATGGGTACACCGGCCTACATGGCACCGGAGCAGGCGGAGGGACGTCACGACCGAATCGGCCCTTGTTCTGACGTTTATGGGCGGGGCGCGATCCTCTACGAGTTGCTCTGCGGGGCGGCCCCGTTTGAAGGAAACATGGGCGAGGTCCTGTTGAAAGTCCAGAGGCAAGAGCCGGTCCCGCTTAGGACGCTGGTCCCGCGACTACACCGCGATTTGGAGACGATCTGCCTTAAGGCTATGGCCAAGGATCCAGCGGCTCGCTACGGCTCGGCCGGGGAATTGTCCGACGACCTCGAGCGATTCCGTGCCGGCGAGGCAATCCTGGCGCGGCGGCGAAGCATGATCGCTCGGTTGTGGCGAACTGTCTCCCGTCGCCCGGTAATGTCGGGCCTGATCGCGGCGTCCGTGCTGGCGATGGTTGTGGGTGGATACTTGGCATCCCGCAGCCAGCGGGATCGCCAGGTGGTGGCATTGTTGGCATCGTTGGAGGCCGACTTCGACGCCGGCGACTGGTCGGCCGACCGGCTGGACGCGATGGACCGTACGATTGATCGGCTTGAGAGTCTCGCACCCAATCAGGTTGAGCCCGCCCGGGCCATGCTGGTTCAGCGTTTTGCCGGCTCCATTGAAGGGGAACTCGGCCGTGCCACTTTGCCGCCGCAGCTCGTTGGCCAAATCGAGGCGTCCATGAAACGATTGGCGGCTCGCGACGCCCCAAAGGCTGCCACCCTTCGGAAAGCCTTTCAACGCCGACTACAGAAGTGGGACACGCTGTTTGATCTGACCGCGCCCTTTTCGGAACTGCGGACTGTCTTCGACAAAGCCGACGTGAAGTTGGACGGGCAAACCCTGCTGCCGGCGAGCAACGAAACATCATCCCGTGATCGGCTTGTCTACACGCGTGTGGAAAGCCCGGGCGTCGTCCGCCTGGAAGCGGTCTTCGACGCTTCTTGGGAGAAGGCCAGCCGGATTGGACTCCTGTTGGACGCAACGCGGGGACACTCCGGGCAACCGCGCACGTTGGCCGTATCGCCGGACGGCACGACGTTGGCTTGCGGGGACGACCAGGGGGCAGTGAAGCTGTGGGACGTCAGCACGGGACGCGTGAGGGCAACCTTTGACTCTCACGGCGGGCCGATTCACTCGTTGGTCTTTTCGCACGACGGCAAGACCCTGGCCTCGCTGGGCGACGGAGCCCGGCTGTGGGACCTCGCCGGCCGAACGCAGGCAGCAGGCGGCAGACCGTGGAACCCGCAATTCCCGGACGACGCCAAGGTGCTTGCCGTTTCGGCCGATCTGGAAACGTTGGCCGTTGGCACCGAGGACGGCCCGGTGCAAGTCTGGAACCGTGACGGCGCCGAGCCGGCCTTCACCCTGAGAGGACACAAAAAAAAGGAGCCTCCTCACCAGAATTCGTGGGTGAATTCGGGTTCGGGGAGGGCTCCGAGGTTGTGATATAAGGCGGTTTTTGCGGCTTCGAAGGTGCGGAAGCCGTAGGATTTTCTGATGGTCAGTTTCGCTTT
>JAUWJC010000592.1 GCA_030607895.1 Pirellulales bacterium | reverse complement strand
GGGCTGTTAGGCTGGAAAAAGTTCGTGCGATTCCAAACGTCCGTTTTAGCCTTGAAATTACGTGGTAAATCGACTTGGCCGAAAAAGTTCTTGCCATTTTGCGCAAGATTTGATCGGTAAGAGTCTACTGACCACCCTCCTATAGTCCCGCCTGGCTGGGGCGTCAAGTGCGGTGGTTGACGGCCTCATGCTTTTCTGCTACCTTTACGAGAGTCCGTTTTCTTTTCGAGTTTCAGATTGCGTTCAGCAGGAGGTATTTGAACATGATCGATCGGTTTGGACGATTTGGCGTAGTGGTTGCGTGCGTGGCTATTCTAGCCGGATGGGGCTGCTGGAGTCGGGGGCCGGCGCGGCTGCATCCGCCGGGAATCAACGCTTCGGCGGCCGGTTCCGGGGCAATGGAGCAGTACGATACCGACGGCAACGGTAAAGTGTGCGGCGACGAGTTGGAGAAAGCCGCGTCACTGAAGGCGGCCTTGAAAAACCTGGATAAAAACGGCGACGGCTGCGTCAGTGCCGACGAAGTCACCGCCCGCGTCGAGGCCTGGCAAGACTCGAAGATCGGCCGGATGTCGCTAAGCTGCACCGTCACTCGCAACGGCAAGCCCCTGCCTGGGGCAGCGGTCAATTTCGTGCCCGAAAAGTACCTCGGCGACGAGCTAAAGGGTTGCACGGGCAAGACCGACAAGAACGGCGTGGCGATTCTCACTATTCCCGACGCCGATCCGCCGGGCGCGGCCTGTGGCTTGTACTTGGTCGAAATCTCGAAGAAGGAAGGCGGCACCGAGACCATCCCGGCGCAGTACAACACCCAAACAACCTTGGGCCAAGAGGCCTCGCAGGACGCCGAAAACATCGAGATGGGGATCGCCTTCGACCTGAAGTATTAGCGGCCGACAGAACAAAGCCGCACGCGGCTACTCTTTCAGTGCCGCCACCAGGTCGCGCACGTTCTTCTTGCCGTCGCCGAAGAACATCAGGCAGTTGTCGGCGGCGAAGAGCGGGTTGGGGATGCCGGCAAAACCGGGGCTCAGGCTCCGCTTGATCACCACCACCGTCCGCGCCTTGTCCACGTCCAGGATCGGCATCCCGGCAATGGGGCTGTTGGGGTCGGTTCGGGCAACCGGGTTCACCACGTCGTTGGCTCCAATAATCAGCACTACGTCGGTCTGAGAGAAGGACGGGTTGACTTCGTCCATCTCCTTGAGCTTCTCGTAGGGAACCTCCGCCTCGGCCAGCAGAACGTTCATGTGGCCGGGCATTCGGCCGGCGACCGGGTGGATGGCAAACTCCACCTCCACGCCGCGCGACTCCAGCAAACTGGCCAGGTCGCGAACCGCGTGCTGCGCCTGGGCAACCGCCATGCCGTAGCCGGGCACAATAACCGCCCGGCGGGCGCTGTCGTAAAGCATGGCCACTTCCTCGGCCGAAGTCGACTTAATCTTGCCCGCGTATATCTCGTCGGCCGTGGCCGATTCCTCGGACGGCTCGAGCACGCCGAACAACACATGGGCCAACGAGCGGTTCATCGCCTTGCACATGATTTGCGTGAGAATCACGCCCGAGGCTCCCACCAACGATCCGGCGATAATAAGCACCGTGTTGTTCAGTACGAACCCGGTGGCCGCCGCCGCCAGTCCGGAATAGGAGTTCAACAGCGCGATGACCACCGGCATGTCGGCCCCACCGATGGGGTTGACCAGCGTTACGCCCATTACGGAAGCCAAAACAACAAGCAAGAAGTAGACCCACACGCTCTGAGGATTGAGCGTGCCGACAACCACCAACAGCACGACTAGGATCCCAAGCGCGATGTTGATAGGCTGCTGATAAGGATAATCGAACGGTCTCTTGAAGGCCGGAATCTCCTGGAGCTTGGCAAAGGCGACCAGGCTACCCCAGAACGTTACGGCCCCGATCAATCCGGCCAGCAGCCCGAAAAAAATCGTGGCTGCGACCGGCACGACCGGGTTTTCGGCGGGTGTGAAGGTAATCAACTCGGCCCCGGCCACAAATACCGACGCTCCGCCGCCGAAGCCGTTGAACAGGGCCACCAACTGCGGCATGGCGGTCATTTCAATCTTTATCGCCAGCATCACGCCAATTGCCGTGCCGATGACAATGCCAATGCCGATCAGCCAGTAGCCGGCAACATCCTGATGGAACAGGGTGACCACAATAGCCACCAGCATTCCCAACGCACCGAGCAGGTTTCCCCTAACGGCCGTGCGCGGAGGCGTCAGCCCCTTGATCCCCAAGATAAAACGGACGGCTGCGGCCAGGTAGGCCAAGCTGATGATGGTTGTTTTTTCCACGGCTTTAGTACTCTGTCGATTTCGAAGAGAAGTTCTCAGTTCTTGTTCCCGGGGATTCGCTGCGCTCATCCCCGGGCGTTTGCTGACCACTAACCACTGACCACTAAGGGGCCGCGAAAAAATAACCTTTACAAGTTTGAGCGAGGGTGGCACGTCCCTGAGCGCAGCGAAGGGCGTGGGCACCCGGCTCAACACGCCCTTCGTTC
>JAUWJC010000087.1 GCA_030607895.1 Pirellulales bacterium | reverse complement strand
GCCCCGACATTCCCGGCCCGCCTGGTGGTAGATCATCCGAATGTGCAACGCCGAATAGTCCAACTCCACGCACGGCTCGTCGTCGAATTTGATCGTGCTCCGCTCCAGTTTGCTCAACTGTTGGTGCCCGAACTTTCCGGTGTAGATTCGGCCGTGACGCCATCCGTGGTCGTGGTACAGCGCGTAGTGGACGGGCCGCAGTTGCCTCGTCACCACCCCGCCCCAGGCGTCCTTGATCTGGCACGTGATCTTGTGTTGACCGTTTATTCGGTTGACGCGGGCGAGCCTCCGGGTCAAGGCGTGGTGCGTGGGATAGTCGATCACTTCGTGAGTCGCCTTGTCGCGGACTATGACCAGATGCGTCTCGTCGGGCTCGAACGTCCACGGGTCCATCTGCTCGATCAACTCGGGCGTCGGAATGATCCGGCTCATTTTCGGGGCTCCTCTTTTGCTTGTGTACGGGACGAAAAAACCAGTCGCCACGGCCGCCTCGATCACCTGGAGGCGAATGTTCGAGAATTCGGGGTGGCGTCTGTTTCGCGGATAGTATAGGCAGCCGCCGTGCCAGCGGGCTCGATTGGCGGCGTGCGTCAGCGCCCTCCAGTATCTTCTCTTCTCGTCCAACTTGTACTGTTTCAGACGCGGCTCCAACCGGCCGAAAAGGGCGTCCGCCTGCCTGACTGTCTCCATTGTGAGCTTGGCGTTCGTGTCGATGGGCCAAGCGGGCATGTCCATGAACACCTCGCGGCGTTTTTTCTGTTCGGCTCGCAGTTCGTCGCGCCGCCGGGATGTCGCCCTGCGGCGTTTCTCTGTTCGGGGTTTAGGATCGGGGGCGTCTGGGCTATAATAGGTATTGGACATTGGTGATACTTGTGGTGTCACTTTGTTTGTTCGTTTTTGACTGGACGAACACTGCTAACTGGGCCGCGACCGGACCGATTCCGGTCGCTTGCTATTCGGCCTCGCGGGTTTGTGAACTGGACCCGCGAGGCCATTTGTTTTGTTAGTACCGATCATCGACACGCGCCTTCACACGCCGTCGGCTCTGTCTTGGTTTCTTCGGCGCGGGCTGGACGGTCCGGCGTCGCTCAAAATCTGAAAGATCGGCCACGTCGATTTTGTAACGCGGTCGCTGATTGCGACCTGGACAGGCGGCATTGATGGCCCTCAGCTCGCCTGAGCGGATGTAGCTGTGGACAGTTTCGACAGTGACGCCCCAAAGCGATGCAATTTCCGGTGGGGTAAGTTTACGCTTCTCGATGGTTCCGATACTCATGTCGAGTGATCCTCCTACGCCTGTGGCGCAAGAAAAAGCCCGGCGGTCGCAGTTAAGACAACCAGTCCTTTACTGCGACCGCCGGGCTTGGTGGACACCCGACGTGCCTTTCTATGTGGCTCCCGGCAGCCTCACCTTTTGCGGCGATTCACTCCGAAGAGCTTATGGCGGTTTTCCCGCTGGAGCCACTCTTACATTCGTTCCCCATATTATACCAACTAGGCCAGCATAGTAAATATGAAAAAAGCCCCGACCGTTGAATCGGGGCTGTAAGCATAGTGCTCAACCTATAATCTACTTTGGCCAGACCCACGCCCGAACGTGATCCACCACGGCCTGCCATCGGTCGTCGTCAACCCCTTCGTTGTACACCGCGTCCATGCTGTCGTCCGCGTGGCCCATGATTGCACGGCACGCGGGGAAGTCGCGTGTCGCATCGGCAATGGTCCTGAAGGTGTGGCGGAGAGCGTAGAAGCTGCGGCCGGACTGGCGTAGGTCTACTGCGTCCAACAGCTTGCCGAATTCGTGCGTAACCGTGGTCGCGTCGTTCTCAAAACTGGTCCCGTACTTCGTCAGGAACACAAGCGGGCAGGGCTGGCCGTTGTGGCGGTTGATCCAGTTGCGTTCCCGCTTCTCCCTACGCTCCAGGACCAGCCGCAACGCCTTGATCGTCTCCGGCCACAACGGGCATCGGCGGTCGATTCCCGTTTTCGGTCGCGGGAAGTCGAGCCAGCCCGCGTTCAGGTCCACGGCGTCGAGGGGCAGCTTGGCGCAATCTGAGTTTCCAAATCCGCAGTTCAGGGCCAGCAGGATCATCGCTTTCAATTCGGGCGTGTGCGAGTTGTCGATCAAGTTACGGCAGTCGGCCGCATCAAACATTTTCTTGCCGTTCTTCGCCCGTGCCTTTCGCAAGGTCTTTTTGGTCGGCCGGTCGAACGCACCCCCGTACTTCACGTCGGATTCGATCAGGAGGTTTTTCTTCGCGTAGTTGAACACCACACGGATGCGGGTGATTTCGTTGCTGAGGCTAACCGGCCCCCGTCTCTTGGCTATGTCGCTTCGTAACCTTGCGAAGTCGTTTGGACGCAATCCCTCGACCGATTGTCGCTTCCCGAACACGCGGACGATAAGGTCCGTGGTGGCCGTGTAGTCTCTGAGTGTACGCTCGACCATTTCGCCCGCCTCCACCTTAGCTTGGCAGCGGCGGTGAAACTCGTTGCAGAGATTGGCTATGGTCAAGGCGTTCCCGCGTCCCGTCGGGGTTCGGCCCGCAAACAGGTCGTCGGCCACATCGAGGTACTCGTTCAGGGCACCCTCAGGATCGTCCCAACGGCCAAAGTAGTACGTCTTGCCCCGAATCGTTTTGCACCACTTGCCGACGGCGTGCGGATAGAGCGGGAAGTCGGGGCGGGGCTTCTTGGGTTTCTCACGACGGGTGGTTACAGTAGACTTAGACATTGGGTCACCTCTCGATCTTGGGTTTAGGGGTGGCTCCGACGGCCGTGGGGACCTATCCCACGGCCGTCATCACCTTGATGTACGTTGCTCTACCATTATACGCTATGGTAAACCAACTGTAAACCCCCAAAACTGAGAAAACGAGACGTGACGTAACCCTTTACCAGCAAAGCACTTGAGGCTGTAGCTCAGTCGGTAGAGCAACGGACTTTTAATCCGTAGGTCTGGGGTTCGAGCCCCCACAGCCTCACTTCCCGCTCGCGGCCACAACCAGTTGCCGCACAACCACTTGCTTTCGTTGCTTTCGGGGTCAGAGCACCGTTGGTCACTAGCGGGTAATGCAACTCGCATGAAATAATATACCCACGATTGGGCCGGGAAAAAGGTGACAGGCACCTTTTGCCTGAAAGGCCCTTCGGGTGCTTTGCACAAAAGGTGCCTGTCACCTTTTTCCCTCGTGAACGGCTACCGGGAGTCGACGCCATGACTGGTTCAAGGAACATCGCGGTTGTTTTGACCGTGGTCCTCACGTGCCTATCGCCCAGCCATGCCGAGGACTGGCCTGCCTATCGCCACGACAACACGCGTAGCGGCGTGACGCGAGAACGGCTCGTGCCTCCGCTGGAGCTTGGGTGGTCTTTTCGGCCGACGCATCCTCCTCAGCCATCCTGGCCACACCCCAAGCGAGAACCGCCGCGGGTGCGCTTCGACGACGCCTTCCATGTGGCGGTGAGCGGCCAAACGGCCTTTTTCGGTTCCTCGGCCGACGGGAAGGTGTACGCGCTGGACATGCCCACTGGAAATGTGAAGTGGGACTTCATCACCGGCGGGGCAGTTCGATTGGCCCCCAGCGTTTGGCACGGACGTGTGTACTTCGGGTCGGACGACGGCTACGTCTATTGCCTGGCGGCAGCCGACGGGACCCTTGGCTGGCGGGGCCGGGCCGCGCTGGAGAACCGGCAATTGATCGGCCGCGGCCGGATGATCTCGGTCCAGCCGCCTCGAGGGGGCGTTATCGTGGACGATGGCGTGGCCTATTTCGCCGCCGGCATCTTTCCGGCCGAAGGGGTGGCTCTGACTGCCGTGGATGCGAACACGGGCAAGCCGATCTGGAGAAACGACACCTTCGGCAGCGTCTATCAACAGATGCCGCACGGCGGATCACACGGTTTTACCGGCATTTCGCCGCAGGGATACCTGCTGGCTTCGGCCCAACGGATTTACGTTCCCAGCGGCCGATCCGTGCCGGCTGCGTTCGACCGCGGCAGTGGAAAGCTGCTCTTCTGGCACGGCTCGACTCACCACTCCGGCGGCGCGTGGGCGCTGTTGGCCGACGACACGCTCTACTCCGGCGCCCCCCACCTCCTTCCGCCCGAGGCTACCGACGACTACTACGATTCTCCCCAGCGCCGGCCGTCCGACGGCACGAAACTCCGCAACGAAGCGAATCGGCTCATGGGCCGCGATGCAATCACGGGCGGCGACCGGCTCGTCGTCTCTCCCGGAGACCGAATCGTGGTCACTTCGGAAGTTTCGTATATGCAAGGCGGAGGATTCGTGACGGCACTGGACCGAAAGGCCTACGCCTCGCTGGGTGCTCGCAAGAAGGGAATTGCCAATAAGCTCATGTCTAACTTCTGGCGATGCTACAAACCCAGCTACAGTTGCAAGGTGATCGCCAGAAGGCGAAAGAGTTCAAAGAAGCTGAGTGACGCGGATCAGGCTGCCTTCGATCAGGCGATTGCCCAGCTCAAGCCCGGCCACGCGGAACGAGACAAGCTCGTGGCCGAGATGGAAAAGGTCAGGGAGCAGATCGCGGCAATCGTCAAGTGGAGATGCCGAACCGATTGCGGCAGCGAGCTTATCCTGGCCGGGGACGTGCTCTACGTGGGCGGCGAGGGAAAAGTGAGTGCCATCGACACCCGCTCGGGAAAAGTGATTTGGACCGGCCAGGTGGAAGGAACGGCTCGGGGCCTGGCCGTGTCGGACGGCCGACTTCTGGTTAGCTGCGACAACGGCCACTTGTACTGCTTCGGCAAGGATACCGTCTCTTCCCCGAGAGTTGTCAAACAATCGGTCAATTCCCAACCTTACCCTGAAGATGCTCTTACCGCCGCGTATGGCGAGATGGCCGACGAGATCGTTCGGCGTGCGGGCGTTAAGCGGGGTTTCTGCTTGGTGTATGGCTGTGGCGAGGGCCGGCTGCTCTACGAGTTGGCCAGGCGCACGGATCTTCAACTCTACGGATACGAGCCCGACGCGGCCAAAGTGGTCGCCGCCCGCCGGAAGCTTGCGGAGGCGGGCATGTTGGGCGTGCGAGCCAACGTCTTTCAAGCCGACCTTTCGCGCCTGCCGTGCAACGACTATTTCGCCAATCTGATCGTCAGCGAGAACATCGCCGTGACCGGTCGAACGGTTGGCTCGGCCCGGGAGTTGTTCCGCGTTCTGCGGCCCTGCGGAGGTGTCGCCTTGCTCGGTCAATCGACAGCCATGGGCAAGGCGCTTGAGCCACTCGGGGCCGACGCACTGGCCGCCTGGCTGGCCGAGTTGCCTGATGCCCAACGCACCCAACGAGATGGAGCTTGGGCCAAGGTTGTGCGGGGCCTCTGCCCGGCGCGGCCGATTGGACGCACGAGTACGCCGACGCCGGAAACAGCGGCGCTTCCCGCGATGAACTCGTGCGCTGCCCGTTCCGGATGCTCTGGTTCGGCCGGCCGGGCATGGCCCGAATCGTCGACCGACATGCCGCGGCCGCCTCGCCGCTGTGCGTCAACGGCCTGTTGTTCCATCAGGGCATCAACTACCTCTGGGGTATCGACGCCTACAATGGGTGTATCCTGTGGGAACGAGAGGTTCCCGGCGCAATCCGAACCAATGCCTGTAGCTCGTGCAGCAACATGTGCGCCACGCCGGACAGCCTGTTCGTGGCCACCGACAAGACATGCCTTCGACTGGACCCCAAAACCGGGCGGATGCTGGCTACTCATGACACGCCCGGCCCAAAAAACGGTGTTTGGGGATGGATCGCCACGGACGGCCGGCGGCTGTTCGGCAGCGCGGGACGAAACCATTCCGAAGCCGGCGATATCTTCGCCGTCAATCTCGATACGGGCAAGTCTGCCTGGGTGTACCGCGCGGGTCGCGTTAGAACCAGCACGCTTGCCTTGGCCGATGGTCGGGTATTCTTCTTCGACTCGCGGCCCACGGCCGAGGAAATCGACAAAGTGCACCGTGCACCCAAGCGCGAACTCAAGGAGGAAGCTCGCCCGCCGGTGCCGCTGCCGAGCCAACCCTTTCAACCGGCCAGCAGAATTGCAGAAGACATCCGCACGCTTGTGGCGCTTGATGCCCGAACCGGTCACGCCGCCTGGCGAGTGCCCATGGATCTGACCGGCATGGGAAAGCAGGTCACGGTCATTTGCAGCAAGGGGGTCCTGTTGATCTTTGCCAACATGGACGGGTCGCGCTTTGCCGTGCTGTCTGCCGAGGACGGTACACTGCTGTGGGAGAAAAAGGCCCAGTATTTCCGGCGGCCGGTCGTCATCGGCGACACGATTTATACGCTGCCCTCCGCATTCGATCTGCACACGGGGAAACCGCGGATGCGCGTCAACCCGATCACCGGCGAAGAGTCGCCTCTCGTCTGGAGCAAAGCTTATGGATGCGGTGCGGTGTCCGCCTCGCGGCACGCCATGTTGTTCCGCTCCGGGTCGTTGGCCTACTACGACGTGACGCAAGACACGGGCGTGGGAAACTTCGGAGGGCTGAAACCGAACTGTTGGATCAGCCAAATCGCGGCGGCAGGGTTGTGGCTGGCGCCGGAGGGTAGTGCGGGCTGCACTTGCGGGTATCCCATCCGCTCGACGGTCGCCATGCGGCCGGCCGCCCCCACCGAGACGGCCTGGACCTGCTATGTGACGGGCATTGCCACAACGCCCGTCAAGCATCTGGCCGTCAACTTCGGCGCGCCCGGCGACCGCCGCGATTCGACCGGCCGCGTCTGGTTTGCCTGGCCACGGCCGAAGTCTTCGTTCGGGCTCAAGCTCAAGCTAAAGACCGACGTTGCCAAGGACATGGGATACTTCACCCGTAACCCCAAAACAACTCCCATCGACGCGACGGACAAGCCGTGGGTCTATTGCTCGGGGTGCCGCGGCCTGTTGAAGGTCAGCCTGCCGCTGTTGGAAAAGAACCAGGGGCCACGCAAGTACACGGTCCGGCTCCATTTCGTCGAGCCCGACAGCCTTCACGCCCAACAGCGAGTGTTCGATATCAGGCTCCAAGGCCAAACGGTCCTAAAAAACTTCGACATCCTCAAAACGGCCAATGCGCCCAACAAGGCCGTGGTCAAGGAATTTGCCGATATCGAAGTCACCGACCGCCTTACGGTCGAACTCGTTCCTCGAACCGCGGAGTCAGCCCCAACTCAAGGGCCCGTTATTGCCGGAATTGAAGTCTGTTTGTGAATTCATGCCGCACTTAGCCAGACACCGGTGGAATACGGTTTGACAACTACCACGCCGGCCGGCAACCCCTTTCCCCCACCGGGCTTGTCCCGGTGGAATACGGTTTGGCAACTACCACACTGGCCGGCAACGCCCTTTTTCCCACCGGTGCAAGCCCGACGGGGATTACCCGGTTACCCTTGGCCAATTGCCCTCCCCAAAATCCGTGACGGTCAGAATAATTGGCATTGTGTCGCCGGAATTCCCTCGCAGTAGGCGTCCTGGGGGCTTGTAGGGTTTGCAGACGACCTCCATAATGACTCTGATATTCTCATAACTACATGCCAAGTAGCGAGTTCCGGTGACTGAAACCAAGCAGCACATTCACGAGGCGTTACAGCAGTTCGCCGAGAGCGTTGCTTCCAAGCTAAAGGCTCTTGCACCAGGCCAGCCGGAAGATCAATTGCGAGGCCCGCTGGAAACATTTCTGTCGGACATTGGTCGGGCGCTCGCACTGAAGATTATCGTGAAGGGGGAATCGCGACTGCCGGGCCGGCTCGGCAGGCCCGACTACGCAGTCCTTGCCAGCAATCTGCTGGCCGGCTACCTCGAACTGAAGGAACCGGGAAAGGGCGCCGACCCGAACCGCTATAAGGGTCACGACCGCAAGCAGTGGGAGAGGTTCAAGTCACTCCCCAACATTATCTATACCGACGGCAACGAGTGGGGTCTGTATCGCGACGGAGAGCGGATTGGACCTATCGTGCGGCTCTCGGGCGACATAGCCACCTCGGGCAAGTCTGCCGTCAAGCCCGCTGACGTGGAAGCTCTCAAGCCATTGTTGACGAGTTTCTTTTCCTGGGAACCGACCCAGGTGAAGGACGCAAAGTCGCTTGCCGAACTGCTCGCCCCTTTGTGTCGGATGCTGCGGCAAGATGTCATCGACGCACTGAAAGACGCCAATTCCCCACTGGTGCAACTGGCCGGCGAGTGGCGTCAGTTGCTCTTCCCCGACGCCGACGATGAGCGGTTCGCCGACGCCTACGCCCAGACGGTCACTTTCGCCCTGCTGTTGGCCCGGGCCGAAGGGGCCAGCACGATCGACTTGCACGGTCCCGCCGAGAAACTGGCGGCCGACCACGCTTTGCTGTCGCGGACCCTCCAGGAAATGACCGATCCGCGCGTGCAGGCTGAGATCGCCCCATCGCTGCGTCTGCTCGGGCGCGTGATCGACCGCGTTCCCCAAGAGGCTCTCACGAGAGATCGCAAGTCCGACCCGTGGCTTTACTTCTATGAAGACTTCCTGGCGGCTTACGACCCCAAGCTCCGCAAAGACGCCGGCGCATACTACACGCCGGTCGAAGTGGTCCATGCACAGGTGCGATTGATCGACCGGTTGCTGGTGGACCGTCTTCATCAGCCGATGGGGTTCAGCGAACCCAGTGTCATCACGTTGGACCCCGCCGTCGGGACCGGGACTTACCTGCTCGGCGTAATCGACCACGCGATGCAGAGAATTGCGGAGAAGCAAGGCGCAGGCGCTGTTCCCGCCCACGCCACGCAAATGGGGCAAAACATCTTCGGGTTCGAGATAATGGTCGGCCCTTACGCAGTCGCGCAGTTACGCGTCAGCCGGGCGCTGATGGACTGCGGCGCCACGCTGCCGAAAGACGGTCCGGGCGTTTACCTGACCGACACGCTTGAGTCGCCACACGCTCAGCCCCCGCAGCATGTGATGGGTTGGGCCCAACGTGAAATGGCCGAACAGCACCAGAAAGCCACGAAGGTCAAGAAGACCGTCCCGGTTCTCGTCTGTCTCGGCAATCCGCCGTACGACCGGCATAAAGCGACCGATGCTACCGATCCAGGAAACCTTGCTCGCACGGGGGGCTGGGTTCGGTACGGCGCCCCGCCCGACCATAGGCAGAGTGCCGAGGAGTTCCAGAGAAAAAAGTCAAAAACACGCGCCAAACCGAAGACTGCGGAGACCGTAAGCGAGGAAATTCTGAGGTGGCGGCAGAAGGAATCGATCTTGTACAAGGCGTTTGTACGCCCGGCACTCGACGCCGGGCACGGCGGCGACGTGAAGAACCTATACAACCTCTACGTTTACTTCTGGCGTTGGGCACTATGGAAAGTCTTCGAGCATACCACCGCCACTGGCCCCGGCGTTGTTTCATACATTAGCGCATCGTCCTATATTGACGGGGACGCCTTTGCCGGCATGCGCGAACACATGCGCCGGGTGTGCGATGAAATTTGGATTATCGACCTGGGAGGCGAAGGCCGCGGGACGCGCAAAAACGACAATGTCTTTGCCATCCAAACGCCCGTTGCCATCGCTATCGCCGTCTGCTACGACAAGCTGAACAGGGACAAGCCGGCAAAGGTCCACTACACTCGAATCGAGGGCACGCGCGACCAGAAGTTGGCGAAGCTGGAGGCCATCACCGACTTTGCCGACCTGAGGTCTGAACGCTGCCCCAACGACTGGCACGCCCCCTTTCGGCCTGCTGGCAAGGGGGACTACTTTGACTCGCCGTTGCTGACCGACCTGATGCCGTGGCAGCATTCCGGGGTCGAGTGCAAAAGGACCTGGCCCATCGCACCAGACGAAGATACTTTGAAGCGGCGCTGGCGCGCCTTGCTCAAGGCTGACGATCGGGCACTTTCGTTCCGCGAGACAGGCGACCGGCAGATTACGGGCCGGTATTCCGTTGCGTTGACTGCTAAAGCATCTTCAAAGCCGATCACGGACCTACCGTCAAATGCACCTGTTCCACCGATCCTCGCCTGCGGGTTCCGATCATTTGACCGGCAATACATCATTGGTGATGGTCGTCTGATGTCGCGCGCCCGCCCCGACCTCTGGCAAGTTCACGGCAACCGGCAGGTTTACCTTGTCAGTTCGCTGGCTCTTGCGATCGGCGGTGGTCCCGCAGTCACTGTTGCCTTTGCAATTCCCGACCGTCATTACTTTGCTGGACGTGGGGGCAAGGACATCGCGCCGGTTTACCGCGACGCGGCGGCGAAGCATCCGAACATTGTGCCAGGGCTGCTGGAGTTGTTCGTTCAGACCTACGGCCGCAAGGTCAGCCCCAAGGACTTCCTGGCCTACCTCTACGGCATCCTCGGGCAGCCGGCCTTTACCGAGCAGTTTGAGAAAGAGCTTGAAACCCGCGAGCTGCGCGTCCCGATGACCAAGGATGCAGGACTGTTCGAGCAGGTTGCCGAAGTCGGCCGACGGCTGCTGTGGCTTCACACTTACGGGCAGCGTTTTAGTGGCAAGGGCCGGCGCAAGGGTCGCGTTCCTCGCGGCGCGGCACGCTGCACTAAACCCGTATCCGACAGGCCGGACAAGTATCCCGAGAGCTTCGACTACGAGCCGGCGACGAAAACCCTGAGGATAGGCAAGGGTTGCTTCCAGCCGGTGAGGCCGGAAGTGTACGAGTTTGAAGTCTCCGGCCTGAAGGTCGTGCAGTCCTGGCTGGGCTACCGGATGCGGTCCGGCAAGGGCAGAAAATCATCGCCCCTGGACGACATCCGCCCCGAGCGCTGGACGGCCCAATTCACCACCGAACTGCTTGAACTGCTTTGGATACTGGAAGCAACGCTGGCGACGTATCCCTCACAGTCCAAACTGCTGGCCGACGTGTTGGAAAGCGAGTTGTTCAAGTCGGAGGACTTGCCACCGGTGCCGGACTACATGCGAAAGCCCGATCGCGCCACTAGACCCTTGCTGACGGAATGACCGGGACCACCTCGCCGGGAATTGGAATTCGGGGGACACCAGGGGGAATTCGGGGGACACCATACACATTTTCGGTGGATTCGGTGGCCCCATGCTGGTTTTGGCCGTGGCTCGAACT
>JAUWJC010000214.1 GCA_030607895.1 Pirellulales bacterium | reverse complement strand
TCTAATTCGGAAAGCCCGCAAGCAGTGCCTGCCCAACTCAAATGGCTTGTTTTCTCCGGGCAAGCAGTGGCACACCGCCGCGTTTCTAGCGTTTTGCACCCAAGAACGGAAGAACCGTTTTCCGTGTACCAGGGATACAGATCAGCATTCTTGTCGCAGATGGCGACGATATCGGGCCGCACGTCCATGTCAGGCAGGTGTCCCCACCGTGCGACGGCACTGGCAAACTCACGTCCCATCAAGCCACAGCCGATTATCCCGAAACGGACTGTTTTCATGCGTATCCCAGTTCTTTCTCGGTTTCACCGATCGCCTCGTCGATGATATCCAGGCCCTTGAGCAGGGTGTCCTCATCCATCACGATCGGCGGGCTCATCCGCAGGATGTGTCCGGCGGGGATCCACGCCAGACCTCTGCGAAAGGCCTTCTGGTAGACCAGCGTGCCTGCCTCGTCCAACGGCTCCTTGGTGTGGCGGTTCTTGACCAATTCGATACCCATCAGGCAGCCCTTGGCTCGGACGTCGCCGACGATCGGGTGCTCGCTCTTCATCTGCTCCATCCGCTTCGACGCGATCTCACCCAGGTGCGTTGCGTGCTCCAGCAGGTTCTCTTCTTGAATTACCTCGGTTGACGCCAGCGCCGCGGCACAGGCCATCGGGTTGCCGCCGTAGCTGCTGGAGGCGGAGATACTCTCGAAGCTGTCCTTGTGCGGCTCGCGCACGGCCACACAGGTCACCGGGAATCCGTTACCGAAACCCTTGCCGATCGCGACGACGTCCGGCACGACGCCCCAGTGTTCCATGCAAAGCCACTTACCCGTGCGGCCCCAACCGGTGAGCACTTCGTCGGCCATCAGCAGGATGTTCTTCTCGTCGCAGTAGTTGCGCAACTTGGGGAAGAAGTCGTCGGGTGGCATGACCGAGCCGCCCCAACCTTGGATCGGCTCCAGGACGAACCCGGCCACGTCGCCCACCGTTGCCTTGTCGATGTACTCGTCGTAGAAGCCGATGTACTTGTCGGTATCGATCGTGCCATCGGGCTTGGTCCACATGGGGTGATAACTGTCCGGTCGAGGGACCATGTGTGCGCCCGGCGCCCGCACCCGGCCGTAGACTTGCGAGCGGATGTGCGCCAGCGACACCGAGCCGTAGGTCTTGCCGTGGAAGTCGTAGAAGCAACTGAGCATCTCGTTGCGTCCGGTGGCCGCCCGCAACACGCGCATCCCCGCTTCCACGGCCGCCGTACCGCAGTCGTAGAACTGGAAACCGTTCAAGTCGCCCGGCAGCACATCGGCAAGTTTCTCCACCAGCATTGTCTTGATCGGCGTGGTGAAGTCGTGGGCGTTCATCAACTGCCCGGCGTATTTCGCCACCGCCTCGCTGACTTTCGGGTGGCAGTGGCCCAGGGTGGTGACGTAGATGCCGGAGGAGAAGTCGATATACGTGTTGCCGTCGACGTCGGTGAGAGTGCAGCCTTCGCCGGATTCGAACACCACCGGGAACAGCTTCACTTGGCTGCTGAGACCCTTGAAGTATTTCGTGCAGCGCTGGTGGAACACTCTGGACTTGGGGCCCGGGGGATCTACCCTGATTTGTGGGCAGGTGTCTAGGTCGACGTGAGCCCAGTCGAGCGTGCTAGCGATAATGGTCATCAGAACACCTCTATACCCGTGTCTCAGTTTGCCTTGATCACGCGCGAGCCTGCCTTTCTCAGTGACGCCAGTAGCGACCGGTCCACCGCGGCGTCGGTAATGAGGGCGGCCCAATCCTGGAGTCGACCGAATCGCCACAGGGCCGTCTTGCCCAGTTTCGAGCTGTCGGCGACAACAAACACGCGCCCGGCCGAGGCCGCCATCTTGGTCAGCATTCGGGCTACCTCCGGGGAGTCTTGGTAGAGGGCGCCCCGGCGGTCAATGCCACCGGCGCCAATGAACGCCACGTCGGCCCGCAGGGTCTCAAGGTTCGCTTCAGTCAGGGCACCCGCCAGGTCGGGCGAGGACGCGCGCACGTAGCCTCCCAGCAGCAACACCTCGATCTGCCGGTCGTACTGCAACTGGGCGGCGATGGGCAGCGAGGTGGTCACAACGGTCAGGCCCTGCTTCCCTCGCAGTTGCTTGGCCAGTGCCAGCGTGGTGGTGCCCGAATCGAGCATCACCGATTCGCCGTCCTTGACCTGTGCCGCAGCCGCGGTGGCAATCGCCTCCTTGGCGGCCTGGTTTTCCTTGACTCGCGTCAAGAACTCGAACTCGAAGCTGACCCGCTCGGCCATGGCCGCCCCCCCGTGAGTGCGGATCACCTTGCCCTGCTCGGCCAGCGCCTGGAGGTCGCGTCGGATCGTCATTCCGCTAACGCCGAACCGCTCGACCAGTTCGTCGATCGAGCATTCGCCCTGCCGGGCAACCAGTTCACAAATCTGATTCTGTCGTGTTTTCTGGTTCATTGACACACCTGACTGTTCATGGTAAGTTATGTTGATTCTGAACACAAGAGGGGGAGTTGTCAAGGGGCTGCCCCGCCAGAGCCCAAGCCGGATGGGAAAATACCGATGGCCCAATCCCTGATCGCGGGCGCCACAGCGGCCGATATCACGCCGGAGGACTCGCAATTCCTCTTCGGCTATCCGCACGTCCGGCGATGCAGCACCGGCGTGCACGATCCGCTACTCAGTTCCGCCCTGTTTATCTCCGACGGGCAAACGCCGCTTCTGCTGGTTGCCAACGACGTGATCTTCATCAGCCGCGACACGGCTCGCCGTGTGCGAAAGCGAATCGAGCGGGAAACCGGGCTTCCGGCGACCAACATGATGATCACCGCCACGCACACGCACTCCGGGCCGATGACTGCCGACATGCTCAGCAACGAGGCGGACCCGGCCGTCCCCAAGACCGATCCGCAGTACGTGCGGCGCCTGGAGGACGGTATTGTCGAAGCGGCGCTGAAGGCGTATGGGAGTGCCCGACCGGCGAAGATCGGCCTGGCGGTTGCCGACTGTTCGTGTGTCGGCACTAACCGCCACGACCCGGCCGGACCGTCGGACCCGGAAGTCCCTGTATTGATCGTGCGCGACGGCGACGATCAGTCGTTTCTGGCGGTAATGGTGATCTGCTCCATGCATCCCACGGTCCTGCACGAGGATTCAACGCTCCTAAGCGGCGACTTCCCGGCAATGGCACGGCAATACCTGCAAGAGCACGTTCTGGGCGAAGACTGCCCTGTGATCTATCACATCGGGCCGTGCGGAAACCTAAGTCCTCGGCACGTGACGAGAGCCAACACGTTTGACGAGGCCAAGCGGCTCGGCCGCATGTTGGGCCGGTCCATAGCCGAAGTCATCGGCTCGATTAAATATGCCAACCATATTACTCTCGGCTGTGCCCGGCAACTGTTAGACCTGCCCCCTCGGGTCTTGACCTCAGTGGGCCAGGCCCGGGAGCAACTGGACCGGTCGGCAAGGCGGCTGGAGGCGGTTCGCAGTCTGGGGCAGATCGTCGTCAGTTGCGCACGGCCCAGTGCGACCGGTTTGGCGCCGAGGAGACGCTCGCTCTGGCCCGGGCGGTCGCCACCGGGCGGCTGGACGCCGCGATCGACTCGGTGATGCCCGCCGAAATCATGGTGATGCACGTCGGGCCATGGTCTTTCGTGGGCTGGCCGGGTGAGATCTACGTGGAGTTCGCGCTGGCCGTAAAGGATCGACAGCCGAATTGCTACCTGATCAGTCTGGCCAATGGCGAGTTGCAAGGATACCCGGTTACGGAGGAGGCGGTGCGTCAGGGAAGCTACGAAGCGTTGAACGCCCTGTTTGCCAGCCCCGAAGCCGGAATGTTGCTCGTGAAGAAGACATCGGAATTGCTCGGTGTTCGTGGGACACCGTGACCAAATCGATAGGAACAAGACGTGGCGAAAATCCTGGTGATCGACCTGGGAACGACGTATTTCAAGATCACGCTGTTCGATCGCAACGGCCGGCTGTGTGAGAGTTGCCGCCTTGCGCCGCCGATCCGTGCTGTGCAAACCGATTACATGGAACTGGACATCGACGCTCTTGACGACGTGGTTGCCAAGGGGATCGCGGAACTCCGGGATCGCGCCGATGGCGGGCTCGCCGACGTGGAGGCCGTTACCTTCGCCACACAAACCAACAGCTTCGTGCTCCTGGATGCCAGTCACCACCCGCTGACACCGATCGTCCTCTGGCCCGACCGGCGCGCGGCCAACCTCGAAGCGGAGGTCCGCCGGCAGTGTGAGATTCCAGGCTTCGCCGCCACAACCGGCATCCCGCAAGTAAACGCCCAGTTCATGCTGGCCAAACTGCTTTGGCTTCGGCAGCACTCCCCCGAGATCTGGAAGCAGATCGGTAAGCTGTGCCTGATCAGTGACTGCCTGACGCTGCTTCTGACGGGCAAGCACGTAACCGAGGCAGGCGCGGCGGGGCTGACGGGGCTGTTGGATATCCATCGCTGCCGGTGGTGGCCGGAAATGCTGGCTCGACTGGAAATTGACGAGCGTTGGCTGCCCGAGGTTGTCCGCGCAGGAACGGACATGGGGCCGATCGATCCCCAGGCCGCCGGGCGGTTCGGACTGCCGGACACGTGTCGCCTTGTCGTCGGTTGCCTCGATCAATACGCCGGGGCGATCGGGGCGGGCAACGTCGAGCCGGGCATGATCTCGGAAACCACCGGCACGGTACTGGCAACCGTCCGCTGCGCCGATCGCTTCGCTGCGCAACTCGGTCCCACCGTGTTCCAAGGGCCCGCGTTTCGAGAAGGACTCTACTGGCGCATGGCCTTCGGCGACGTCTCGGCGAATTACCTGCACTGGTACCGCGACCAATTGCCGGATCGGCCCGACTTCGATCAACTTGTCGCTCTGGCTGCGCCGATCGAGCCGGGCGCGGAGGGGTTGAGGCCGAGAACGGACGTCGCCTTGACCGACCCCGAAGCGGTTTTCGAAGGCATGACATCCCGACACGCGCCGGGCCATGCGGTTCGCTGTATCATGGAAGCGGTGGCCGGCGCGCTGGGCGACCAGGCGGCGGCCGTTTCCGACGGTCCCGTGCCAGGCGAGATCCATTCAACTGGCGGTGCCGCCCGAAGCGACCTGTGGTTGCAGATCAAGGCCGACGTGCTGGGCGCGACCATGACTGCAACGCAGTGCTCGGAACCGACGAGCCTGGGCGCGGCCATACTAGCCGAGGCGGCGCTTGGCGGAGCGGATGTTCCGCAGGTCGCCCGGCAGTGGGTGCGCCTGAAGCCGCCGCATCGACCCGACCCTGGGCGCCACCGGCGCTACCAGGCACTGCGATCCAACCCGGCAGGATCGCCTTGACAGAACCCGGAGTACCTTGAGATGACAACCCTGGAAAGCACGAGCCATCGCACCAAAGCAGAGGACAGAGCCAGCATTGTGTATCTGTACATGATTGCCCTGGTCGCGGCCGTGGGTTGATTCCTGTTCGGCTATGACCTTTCTCTGATTTCGGGGCCATCATCTTACCCTTGTGGCCTACTCGCGTTATACAGCCGGAAATCTCGGCCACTCGGTCAGCGACCAAAGATGATCGGTTGGTCCGGCTGCCATCGTGGAAGCCCGTGGCTGCTGATCCGCCCGGACGACGACCCGGATGTGCTCGAAGCTGCCGACATGGCCGACGACTTTGTCGGGTTCAAGGTAAATCACGTTTTCGCCGACACCAATGACACTTTCAACGCTGAGACACAGGAGTTTCTACCAGAATGGGTCTGGCAGATCGCCGACCGCCGTGGCTTGGTTATCATGTTACACATGGTGCGAGTTCGCAGCCTGGCCGACCCGGTCAACCAGCGCTACATCCGTCAGTACTGCCAACGATACCCGGGTGCGAAGCTGATCCTGGCCCACGCCGCTCGTGGCTTCTGTGGTCGGCACACGACCGAAGGAATCGACACACTGCGGGGGCTTGACAATGTCTATTTCGAGACCTCGGCGGTGTGCGAGAGCGAACCGCTGGAAGCAATCCTCCACGCCTTTGGGCCAAGACGGCTGATGTTCGGAACCGACTTTCCTATCAGTGAGAGCCGGGGGCGCTACATCAGCATTGCCGACGGGTTTGCGTGGCTGGACGAGCATAACGTTTTCTGGGAGGATCAGGCTTTCGCCGCGCCGACACGGGTGGGCATCGAGTCGTTGTTGGCCCTGCGGCGGGCCTGTCAGAGCATGAGCCTGAAAGACGCCGATATCGAACGGATTTTCCGTCACAACGCACGACAACTACTCAGCATCGACAGCCCACCCAATGGCCGGCGGACTCAACAGACTTACAATCAGGCCAAACAGATCATCCCCGGTGGCACGCAGTTATGGCTCATCCGAAAAAAACTGACACATTGCTATCTTGCTGAAATGCCTACAATTCCCGGGGTTTTCGACATATGTTGGTGTGTCACATTTTTTGCGGTGAGCCATACTCAGTAAGCGGCCCGAGATGTACGCCCCGGATCAGTGGCCAGCCTACTTCGCCGAGGCCCGCGGCTGTGAGGTAATCGACCTCGACGGTCGACGCTTCCTCGACATGACCACCTCCGGGATCGGCTCGTGCCTGCTGGGCTACGCCGATCCCGACGTAACTGAAGCCGTGCTGCGACGTGTGCGGCTGGGGTCGATGTGCACGCTGAACAGCCCTGAAGAGGTCGAACTGGCCGCGCTGCTGATCGAGTTGCACCCCTGGGCCGAGCAGGTGCGCTACTGCCGCACGGGCGGCGAGGCAATGGCCGTAGCGGTGCGTATCGCACGCGCCGCGACCGGGCGCGACCGCGTGGCGCTGTGCGGCTACCACGGCTGGACCGATTGGTATCTGGCGGCAAACTTGCCGGATAAATCGGACGGCGGCGGCGATGCGCTGAAGGAACACCTGCTGCCAGGCCTGGCGCCGGCGGGCGTGCCGGTTGGATTGACCGGCACTGCGCTGCCCTTCACATATATACTGCTCGCGGTCAATAATTGCGGTTTTGTGACGAAGTTATCAGTTGTCAGTTATCAGTTGTCAGAGCTTGGAAACAACGACTCTGGCAAGTCTTCAGACTGACTACTGATAACTGACAACTG
>JAUWJC010000451.1 GCA_030607895.1 Pirellulales bacterium | reverse complement strand
CAGTTGTCAGTTATCAGTAGTCAGTCTGAAGACTTGCCAGAGTCGTTGTTTCCAAGCTCTGACAACTGATAACTGACAACTGATAACTTCGTCACAAAACCGCAATTATTGACCGCGAGCAGTATATGACAGTCTGCAATGCAGTCGAACCGCCATAACCGCCCTGGGGACAGAACGCGAAAGGGGACAGGTCCATGTTTTCGGCTTGCACGTCCAGGGAAATGGACTATCAAGTGGCCGAAAAATGGACCAGTCCCCAGGGTGTCCTCACCGCGGGTCGGCCTCCCAATCGACGCCGGCCAACTGCTCGTACACATGCCACCGGTCTTGGATGTCTTCCCGGGCCAACTCGAAGAGCCGCTCGGCCTGCTCGGGCTTGGATCGCGTGAGCATGGCGAAGCGGCTCTGCTGCATGGCGAAATCCTTGTAGTCGCCCTTGGGCGGCCGGCTGTCGAGGTGAAACGCACCGGACCCGTCGCGCGGGTCGAAGTGATACAGCGGCCAGTACCCGCAGGCCACGGCCTCTTTCTGCAACGTGAGGGCCGTGGTCATGTTGATCCCGTGCCCGATGCAGTGTGAATAGGCGATGATTAGCGACGGGCCGCGATACGACTCGGCGGCGCGGATGGTTTTGAGCGTGTGCAGTGGGTTTGCCCCCATGGATATCTGGCCGACAAACACGTTGCCGTACGCGACGGCCATCAGCCCCAGGTCTTTCTTGCGCCCCGGTTTCCCGGCAGCGGCAAACTTGGCAACCGCTCCGCGTGGCGTGGCCTTCGAGGCCTGTCCGCCCGTGTTGGAGTAGACCTCCGTGTCGAGCACGAGGATGTTGATATCGCGGCCGGAGGCGAGCACGTGATCGACGCCACCGTAGCCGATATCGTAAGCCCAGCCGTCGCCGCCGAACGACCAGACGCTTCTTCGGATGAGTGCGTCGGCCGCCGCGGCGAGGTTTTTGGCGTCGTCACCCGGCATGTCGGCCAGCTTTCTCTTCAGCTCGGCCACGCGGGCACGCTGGTCGGCAATTTCCTGCTCGGTTTCCTGCTTGTTGCCGATCAGGGCGGCCACGAACTCGTCGCCAAGCTGGCCGGCGAGTTTCCCCAGCAGATCGGAGGTATAGTCGATCTGCTGGTCGATGGCCAGCCGGAACCCGAAGCCAAACTCCGCGCAGTCCTCGAACAGTGAATTCGACCAGGCGGGGCCTTGCCCGGCCTTGTTCGTCGTGTAGGGCGTGCAGGGCAGGTTTCCGCCGTAGATCGACGAGCATCCAGTGGCGTTGCCGATGAGCATCCGGTCGCCGAAGAACTGCGAGAGCAACTTAACGTAGGCGGTTTCGCCGCAACCGGCGCACGCACCGGAGAACTCGAACAACGGCTCGAGCAACTGCGAGCCCTTGATCGTGTCGATCTTGACGACCGACCGATCGACGTTCGGAATGTCGAGGAAGAAGTCGAAGCAGGGCCGTTGGCGCTCGATGTGATCGAGGATCGGCTCCATGTTGATGGCCTTCCGCCCCTCGACCTGTTTGTTCTTTGCAGGGCAGGTATGGACGCAGGTACCGCAGCCCGTGCAGTCGTCCGGCGCCACCTGAATGGTCATCTTCCAGCCGGGGAACTCTTTGCCTCGCCAGTCGGCCGACTTGAACCCTTCCGGAGCGCCGTCCAACGCCGCCGGCTCGTATGCTTTCATGCGGATTGCCGCATGTGGGCAGACCAACGAGCAGAGGCCGCACTGAATGCAGAGTTCCGGGTCCCAGATGGGAATCTCCTGGGCAACGCACCGCTTTTCGTACTTGGTCGTGCCGGTGGGGAAGGTGCCGTCAACCGGCAACGCGCTGACGGGCAACTCGTCGCCCCGGTTGGCGATCATGGTACCCAACACGTTCCTGACAAACTCCGGCGCGTCTTCGGGAACCGGCGGGATGCGCCTGTGCGTCGAGTATACCGCATCGGGCACCTTGACTTCGTCGAGCGCGGCTATGGCGCCGTCGACGGCCGCATTGTTGCGCTCGACGATCTTCCCGCCGCCCTTCTTGCCGTAGGTTTTTTGGATGGCGTCTTTGATTCGGGCGATTGCCTCCTCCTCGGGCAGGACGCCGGCCAGCTTGAAGAAGCAAGTCTGCATGACCGTGTTGATCCGCACGCCCATCTCCGCCTTGCGGGCGACCTTGTAGGCGTCGACGACGAAGAACTTGATCTTCTTCTCGATAATCTGCTCTTGCACTTCCTGCGGGAGGTGGTCCCATATCTCGTCGGGGCCGTAGGGGCTGTTCAGCAGGAACGTGGCCCCGGGCTCGGCCGTCGAGAGCATGTCGAGCTTCTCGATGAACTGGAACTGGTGGCAGGCCACGAAGTTCGCGCTGTGGACCAGGTACGAGCCTTTGATCGGCCGCGGGCTGAACCGCAGGTGCGAGACCGTCACCGAGCCGGCCTTCCGCGAGTCGTAGACGAAGTAGCCTTGGGCGTAAAGCGGCGTGTTCTCGCCGACGATCTTTACGGAGTTCTTGTTCGCGCCCACCGTGCCGTCGGCACCCACGCCGTAGAACAGCGCCCGGGTGATGTCGTCGCCTTCGGTGGAGAAGGCCGGGTCGTAGTCGATGCTCAGGTTGGTTACGTCGTCTTCGATTCCCACGGTGAATCGGGTTTTCGGCTCCGCCTTGGCCATTTCCTTGAACACGCCCGCCACCATCGCCGGCGTGAATTCCTTCGACGACAGCGCGTACCGGCCTCCGATAACCTTGGGCATACTCGCGCCGCACTCGGCCAACGCGGTCAGCACGTCGTGGAACAAGGGTTCGCCAAGCGCGCCCGGCTCCTTGGTGCGGTCCAGCACGGCGATTGTTTTGGCCGACTCGGGCAGGGCCGTGAGCATGGCCGCCGCGTCGAACGGCCTGAACAGCCGGACCTTCACCAGCCCCACCTTTTCGCCGTCCGCGGTGAGCTTCTCGACCGTCTCTTCAACCACGCCGCAACCGGAGGTCATGCAGAAGATTACCCGCTCGGCGTCGGGTGCTCCCACGTAGTCGAACAGATGGTATTCCCGTCCGACCAACCTGGCGAACTTGTCCATCGTCTTTTGGACCACGGCCGCACAGCGGTCGTAGAACGGGTTGCAGGCCTCGCGGGCCTGGAAGAAGACGTCGGGGTTCTGGGCCGTGCCGCGCAACACGGGCCGATCGGGGTTCAGCGCCCGATCGCGATGGGCCTGGACCAGGTCCATGTCGATCATCGCGCGGACTTCGTCTTCGGCGAGTTGCTCGATCCGGTTGATTTCGTGCGAGATACGGAACCCGTCGAAGAAATGTAGGAAGGGAACCCGGGCTTCCAGCGTGGCGGCCTGGGCAATCATGGCCATGTCCTGGGCCTCCTGCACCGAGCCGGACGCCAGCAGGGCCCAGCCAGTGCTCCGGCAGCACATTACGTCGCTGTGGTCGCCGAAAATCGATAGAGCGTGGGTTGCCACGGTCCGGGCCGAAACATGAAAGACGGCCGGCGAAAGTTCACCGGCAATCTTGAACATGTTGGGGATCATCAGCAACAGGCCCTGCGAGGCGGTAAACGTGCTGGTAATCGCCCCGGCCTGCAACGAGCCATGTACCGCCCCGGCCGCCCCGGCCTCGCTCTGCATCTCGACCACGTGGGGCACCGTACCGAAGATATTCTTTCGCCCGGCCGCCGCCCAGGCATCGGGCATCTCGCCCATACCGGAGGACGGGGTGATCGGGTAAATGGCCATCACCTCGTTGCATAGGTGTGCAATGTTCGATGTCGCTTCATTGCCTTCGATGGTTACGAAGCGTTTCTCTGCCACGGGTCCTCTCCTCAATTATCAAATGGTTTGGAAGTGAGTTATCTGAAGGTGGGTGGGAATTCTTCGTTGTAAAGCCGCGACCAGTGGTCGCGGTTCACCAAAT
>JAUWJC010000316.1 GCA_030607895.1 Pirellulales bacterium | reverse complement strand
GCAGAAACCGGGCGTAACGTACCAGGTGGCCATCCGAGTAGCCCCAATGCAGCGGCTGAAACTCAACACCTGCCAGTTCGACTACGACCGGCTCGCCCGAATCGACGACGACCGCAAGACCCTTCAGCGAACGGTACGCATCAGCCACGAATTGGGCTTCAACATGCTTGTTACCGACCTGGGTCAACCACTGGAAGCCAAGGCCCGGTCTGAGCTTCTGGAGGTGCTCGAACAGTCGTTGGTGGCAACCTTCAGGGAACTGGGTGCCGAGAAGGTCGAGACGGCCAAGCCCCACACGCGCCGGTTCGCCGGCGCATCCGGCCGGGGAATCATGGTCCGCTACAAGGACAAGCAGGGCTACGAGCACACGGGTCTGGCCTACGTGCTTTCCGGGCCGGATTTCACCGCTACTTGCGTTGTCCAGTATCTTGCTGCCGACAAGGACGACGTACTGCCGCTGGTCAAAAAAACGCTCGATTCGTTCCGTGGACTTCCATAAGTGGGGGTATTCCTGCCTAAGGGCCCGCGCACAAATAACTTGTACGAGTTCCACCAAGAGTGGCACGTCCCTGAGCGCAGCGAAGGGCGTGTTTGGGGTACCTTGCCACGCCCTTCGTTCCTCAGAGCGTGCCACCAATTTGTACAACCCGTTGACCCGCCAGCCAATGGGTCTAAAATGAGGGGTTTCCCCGGGCCAAGGTGTGTCCGGGGGTTGTCTTTTTCGGGGCTGTCGTCTGTGGGCCGAAAAAGGGGGGCCGAAAAAGGGACCAGGTTTAATTTGCCGCCTGCGGCCCGGAGGGTGCTTCGCACAAATTAAACCTGGTCCCTTTTTCGGCTCTGATACACCGGGAACGGGTCGTTGCAAGAAGCCATCCAAAAAGCCGACGTCTTGATCGAGGCCCTTCAGTGGATTCGCGAGTTCCGCGGCAAGGTCACCGTGATCAAGCTGGGCGGAAGCGTGATGGAAGACCCACGCGCCATGGGCCATCTGCTCTTGGACGTGGTTTTTATGGAGACGGTGGGCATGAAGCCCGTCATTGTCCACGGTGGCGGCGCGGCAATCAACCGGGCCATGGCCGAGGTCGGCTTCCAACCGCGATTCGTCCAGGGACGCCGATATACCGACGCGGCCACGCTGGAAATCGTCGAGCGGGTGCTGGGTTATGAGGTCAACGAGCGGCTGGCGCGGCAGATCGAGGAACTTGGCGGAGTGGCCCAATCGCTGAACTTCCGAACCACAAACGTCCTGTTCGGCAAGCGGATTCTGCTTCTGGACGAGGAGATGAAACCGGTCGACCTGGGCTATGTGGGCCAGGTTACCGACGTCGCCCGGGATAAAATCGAGCAGCTTTGTAACGACGGAGTGGTGCCGGTGATTCCCTCGATGTGCATCACCGCGGAGGGCGAAAAACTCAACGTCAACGCCGACACGGCCGCCACGGCCGTCGCACAGGCGCTGGGCGCGGAGAAGCTGGTATTCCTGAGCGACGTCAACGGTGTCCGCCGCGACAAGGACGATCCCGACTCGCTCGTACATTCGCTCACCACCGAGCAGGTACACGAGTTGATCGACAGCGGAGCGATCTCCACGGGCATGATACCCAAGGTCCAGGCTTGCCTGGAGACTATCGAGCGGGGTGTACACAAGGTTCACATCATCGACGGCCGACTGCGCCACTCCCTGCTGTTGGAAATCTACACATCGAGCGGCGTCGGGACCGAGATCGTCAGGCAAAGGAAATGACGGGGGAAGGCGGAAGGGGGAAGGCGGTCGCTTGCGGCTTCGCACCGCTCAACTCTCAACTATCAACTCTCAACTCTCAACTATCAACTCTCAACTCTCAACTACCAGGAGAACTCCTCGTGGATTGCGAACATCCCATGAGTTCCGAGCAGACGATTAAGCTGTTCGAGCAATACGTGATTCCCAATTACGGCCGGTTTCCCGTCTCGTTGGTTCGAGGTGAAGGATCCTACGTCTGGGACAGCGAAGGGAACCGCTACCTGGACCTGTTTCCCGGCTGGGGCTGCAACCTGCTGGGCCATTGCCCGCCGCCGGTGGTCGAGGCGGTTCGCCAACAGGTGGCCACGCTTATCCACGTGCCGAATACCTGGTACATGGAGGCACAAGGGTTGTGGGCGAAGGCACTTAGCGAGCGGAGCTTTGGCGGGCAGGCGTTTTTCTGCAACTCGGGTACCGAGGCCAACGAGGCGGCAATCAAGCTGGCTCGGCTGCACACACCAAAACAGCGATACAAGATAATCACGTTCGAGGGCGGGTTCCACGGCCGGACGCTCGGCTCCACGGCGGCCACCGCCCAGCCCAAGTATCACGAGGGCCTGGGGCCGCTGATGGCCGGCTTCGTCTACGCGCCTTACGGCGACCTGGAGGCCCTCAAGGAACTGGTCGACGAGGAGACGGCCGCAATACTGGTCGAGCCGGTCCAGGGTGAGGGTGGAATTGTAATCCCGCCCGACGGGTTCCTCGCCGGACTCCGTACACTGGCCGACGAAAACGAACTTCTGTTGATTTTCGACGAAGTGCAAACCGGCTGCGGCCGGACGGGCGAATGGTTCGCATATCAGCATTTCGGCGTTACGCCCGATGTCATGACGCTGGCCAAGGCGATTTGCGGCGGCCTGACCGGAGCGGCCATGTTGACCACGGCCGAGATTGCCCCAGCCTGCGGCCCGGAATGCACGCGGCCACCTTCGGCGGCAATCCTATCGCGGCTCGGGCCGGTGTGGCGACCATCGAGATGATCGAAAAAGAGAACTTGCTGGACAGTGCCAAGCGGATCAGCCGGGTCTTCCAAGAACGACTCGAGCAGTTGCGGCAGGAGTGCAACATCATCCGCGAGCTTCGTGTCCTCGGCCTGATGATCGGCATCGAGTTGACGATCGAAGGCGGCCCAACGGTCAAGGCCTGCATGGAGCGGAAACTGCTGGTCAATTGCACCCAAGGCACCGTCGTCCGGCTGCTGCCGGCCATGACCCTCACCGAAGAACAAGCAAACGAGGGCTGCGATATTTTGGCCGAAGTTCTGAAACAACAGGCAGGGTAGAGGAAATGACGAATGACGAATGACGAATGACGAATGACGAATTGTGAATTGTGGGAAGCGGCGTGGTCGGTAGTCAGTGCGAAGCCGCAAGCGACCACCTTCGTCATTCGTCATTCGTGCTTCGTCATTCCCACTCTCAACCTTCAACCCTCAACTCTCAACCCTCAACCCACCATGCGAGACCTAATTACGTTGGCCGATCTGAAACCGGCCGAAATCGACCGGGTCTTCTCGATTACCGAGGACCTGAAGAGCAAGTTCCTCAAGGGGCTTCGCGAGCCGCTCTTGCCCGGCCGGGTGATGGCCATGCTCTTCGAGAAGCAATCGCTTAGGACTCGCGTCAGTTTCGAGGCCGGCATGATCCACCTCGGTGGAAGTGCCATGTTCCTGGGCGACGACGTGGGGTTCGGGCGGCGCGAGAGCATGGCCGATTTCGGGCGGGTGCTCAGCGAGTTCGTCGACGTGATCGTCGTCCGGGCGAAGCAGCACGAGACGGTCGTCACATTGGCCGAGTACTGCTCCTGCTCGGTAGTGAACGGGTTGACCGATCGGGCACATCCTTGCCAGGCCCTGGCCGACTTGTACACAATCCGCGAACTGGCCGGCCGGCTCGAAGGACATACGCTGGCCTGGATCGGCGACGGGAATAACGTCGCCCGAAGCCTGGCGCTGGGCTGCGGAAAAATCGGCGTGCGCCTGGTGATGGCCACGCCCGAGCCGTATCGCTTCAACGATCGGTTCCTCGCCCTGCTGCGGCGTGAGGTTCCCAATCTCGACCTGGAAGTAACCGACGATCCGATCGAAGCGGTCCAGGACGCCGTAGCCGTGTATACCGACGTTTGGGCCAGCATGGGGCAAGAGTCCGAGCGGGAGGCCCGACGACGCGACTTCGCCAAGTACCAGGTCAACCGCTCGCTGATGTCGCACACTCAGCAAGGAACCATCTTTCTGCACTGCCTACCCGCCCGGCGCGGCGAAGAAGTAACCGACGAGGTAATCGACGGCCCCCAAAGCGTCGTCGTCCAGCAGGCAGCCAACCGGATGCACGTGCAAAAAGGCATCCTTGCCTGGCTCCTGGCCGCGCAAACGTGATAGGACTACTCGACGATACGTCACTCACCCGCGGCGGCATCGGCCGCGGCCTTATGTTACCAATCGATCGGTTGCCCCGCCGCGTCGAAAATTTCCACCTCGACCCACCCGGCGGCGGACGTGCTGAAGTTGATCTCCAATCGACGGCCCGGTGGCGGGATGGGCTGTGTATGAGCGTGAGGCTCCCACAGAAGTCCAAAGGCGAAAGAGCCTCTCCGATCCACCCCGCCCGCCACGGCTTTACGGGCTTCTGAATTCCGAGATGGCGATTTCGGACTTACCGCTGCTTGGGGGCGGCCGGCGGCGGCTCGTGAGCCGCATTGGCTCGTACCACGGAGGTCCTTGCCCCCTCCATGCCGAGCGGTTATAATGCTGGAAATGGCCACGTACGTACCAAGAGTTGACCCCAAGCCCGATGATCTACACCCACGTCTTGAACCGAGGTGGGCGAGGCGTTCGCAGTCCGGCCGACGTGCTCGGACAGGAGTTGCCGCAGACCGGTGCTAGACCGAAGCAGCCTAACGTGTCCCAAGATGGCAGGTAGCTGCGTAACTGTCGGGAACGATTGGACATGCGGAATAGACCCGCAGCGTGATAGGCTGCAAGGAAGCAGTCTACAGGTGATACACGGATCAGTCTAAAAACAAGTTAAGCCCCGCAACACCGTCGCCCACGAGGACCGTAAATTTCATGCCCCCGCTTGACGTTTTCGACTACTCTAAGTTGGCCGGTTTTCTGGTGCTCATCGGCGCTGCGTTTCTTGCAACCGTGACGGTGCCGCGCATCCAGCAGAAACTCTCCGACCTCACTGATGCCCTCGCGCATCTCCGAGACAGTCGTATGCTGTCTGCCATATGCATAGTCAATTACGCTGAACAATTCACGCGTCGCCGAATCGAACTCTTTGAAGCGAATCACCTGCAGCTTTCAGGCGGGCCACCCAACGCTGCGCAAGACCTTCGTCAACGCGCCCTCAACCAAACGATAGAACTTGCAAAGCAGTGGGCCGTCCTGTTGGCAGGCGAGGCGGCCCAACAGCAGATTCTCGACGTGGAAACGCAGGTCGCAACAATCATGAACGATGATTCCATTGACCGCTGTGGGAAATTGGATGCCACGGAGCGAATATGGCTCATCCGAAAAGTTCTGCAACATCAAACTTGGCTATCAGCTTTCAGCTATCAGCCGCTGAAAACAGCGCTTTTTTGCGGGGTTTCGGGCTGATAGCTGACCGCTGATAGCTGACAGCTCG
>JAUWJC010000059.1 GCA_030607895.1 Pirellulales bacterium | reverse complement strand
GTTCGCCGCCTGCGTTGCGTTCATTGTAACGCCGCGCCCCGGGGGCGCGGTCGCGCGGATCGTTGACCCCCCGCCCGATAATGCCGCGACCACTGGGCGCGGCTTTACACAACTGTTGTCTGACTCGCATCGGCTCCAATTATGGTGCCCGGCCGGGGTGCCCACAAGCCATTTGGCTGTCGCGATTCATGTTAAGTGACCTCATCGGCCTTGCCACGAACGGCCTTTTTCGGTAATTACCCGGCACGCTGGCACCCCTGCGCGACTTTAGGGTAAACAGGAAAGCCGGGGATAATTGGTACTGAAACGCTATGCTGATACATGATCTTGTCCGCCGACGGGGCTGCATGGTTGTGCTGGTGCTGCTGGCGCTGGGTTGCAAGAGCCGGCAATCGCTCCAAACCGTCAATTGGCTGCCGCTGGGGCCCTCGAACAACCGCGACTGGTCGCCGGACCAGGCCGTGCTCTCCCACGCCGAGTTCCGAGGCGATCAGGTAACGGTCTACAACATCCGCAACTGCGACTACCGCACGGCCGACGACTACACGGTTCGTCACTACGACAAGACATTCGACCTGAACGAGTTGGAGTCGGTGGATTTCATCGTGGTTCCTCTTCCCGAACTGCCCGGCGTGGGGCACACCATGCTGAGCTTTGGTTTTGCCGGCGAGGACTACCTGACCGTATCGGTGGAAGTCCGCAAGGAGAAGGACGAAACATACGACGCCATGGCCGGGGCGATGCGGCAGTACGAGCTAATGTACGTGGTTGGCGACGAGCGCGACCTGATCAAGCTCCGCACGGACCATTACCTTTACGATGTCTACCTGTACCCGGTCCGCGCCACGCAGGCCCGGGTTCGCGAGATGTTCGTCGACGTGATGCGGCGAGTGAACGGGCTGGCGGTCAAACCGGAATTCTACGATACCATCACCAACAACTGCACGACGAACATCGTCCGGCACGTGAACAACCTGGCGCCGGGCAAGATATCCCTCCGCGATTACCGGGTTCTTTTGCCCGGCCACGCCGACGAGTTGGCCTACGAACTCGGTCTGTTGGGGACCGACGAGTCGTTCGCCCGAACCAAGGACCGCGCTCGGATCAACTACCTGGCCTACGTCTACCACGACGCCCCGGATTTTTCGGTGAAGATTCGGCGGTAACATCCGGCAAATTAAACCTGGTCCCTTTTTCGGCCCCAGCCGTAGGCGCCGCGAAATTGCGATTGACAGTATTTCCCAGATTACAAGAATAGCCAGTGTCTGTTGCGGAAAGTCTCCCCTCTCCCTCTGGGAGAGGGGCAGGGGGTGAGGGCTAAAGATGCTTTGGAACCGCAAATTTCTGAAATCAAGCGATTTGCGCTGGCTTGCCCTCACCCTAACCCTCTCCCAAAGGGAGAGGGAACCGACTGCCAGCCGCTTGTTACCAACGATCGTCAAGGAGAACTTTCCATGCAGGTAGACGTTCAGCAGATCAAAGACCGCGTTGCGGAGAAATCGGAACTGGTTCATCGCCTGACGGCCGAATTGGGCAAGACCATCGTCGGGCAGCAGGAGATGCTTTCCCGGCTGATGGTCGGGTTGCTGACCGACGGCCACATTTTGCTGGAGGGTGTGCCCGGGCTGGCCAAGACGACGGCCGTCAAGTCGCTGGCCCAGGCGCTTTCCACCCGGTTCCAGCGGATTCAGTTCACTCCCGACCTGCTGCCGGCCGATCTGATCGGCACGATGATCTACGTGCCGTCGGAAGGCGAGTTCAGGACCCGCAAAGGACCCATCTTTACCAACTTCATTCTGGCCGACGAGATCAACCGGGCGCCGTCCAAGGTGCAGTCGGCCCTGTTGGAGGCGATGCAGGAGCGGCAGGTTACGATTGGCGACACGACGTATCCCCTTTCCGGCTTGTTCCTGGTGATGGCCACCCAGAACCCGATCGAGCAGGAAGGCACCTACCCGCTGCCCGAGGCACAGGTCGACCGCTTCATGCTCAAGATCAAGATCACCTACCCCCAGCCCGACGAGGAGCGAAAGGTGTTGGACATGGCATTGGACGGCACGTCCCGGCCGATCAAGCCGGTTCTGTCGGCCGACGACGTTGCCGCCATGCAGGAGGTGGTGCGGCTGGTTTACATCGACGACCAGGTGAAGAGCTACATTCTCGATGTCGTCCGCGCCACCCGGGAGCCCGACGCCTTCGGCATGAAGGAACTCGACGCGCTGATCGAGTACGGCGCGTCGCCCAGGGCTTCGATCTACTTGGGTCTCGGCGCCCGGGCAATCGCTTTTTTGGGCGGTCGCGGGTACGTTACGCCGCAAGACGTGAAGGACATTGCCTACGACGTGCTCCGCCACCGCATCATCCTCACCTACGAGGCCGAGGCCGAGCAGCGGACCACCGAAGACGTAATCGAGACAATCCTCGCGGCGGTTCCCGTCCCGTGACGGGTGACTGGGGTCGAGTGGAGCAAGGGATGTAGGGTGGGTCGAGGTACGAGCCCCACGTTTGGACAATCGAAATCGGATACCTCCACGTGGGTCTCGTGCCTCGCCCCACCCTACGACTTCTAATACCAACACCATCAATCAACAAGAGCCTGTGGCCGAACAAGACATCGCCGAAATCCTCAAGAAGGTGCAGCGGATACAGATCGTCGCCAACCGCACGGTGAACGACCTGTTTGCCGGGCAGTACAAAAGCGTCTTCCGCGGCCGGGGGATGGAGTTCGACGAGGTCCGCGAGTACCAGCCGGGCGACGACGTGCGGACGATCGACTGGAACGTCACCGCGCGGACCGGCACGCCGTTCATCAAACGGTTTTGCGAGGAGCGCGAGTTGACCGTGATGTTTCTGGTGGACGTTTCCGCATCCGGGGCGTTCGGTTCCGGAATGCAATCGAAGCTCGACATGGTGGTCGAGGTGGCCGCCATGCTGATGTTCTCCGCGCTCAAGAACAACGACAAGGTGGGACTCATCACCTTCTGCGACGACGTGATCCAGTATTTGCCGCCGCGCAAGGGCAAGTCGAACTTCCTGCACCTGATCCGCCAACTGATCGCAGTCGAGCCGGTTGCCCGAGAGACGAACATGGAGGCCGCGCTCGAGTTTCTCAGCCGGGTGCAGAAGCGTCGGGCGGTGGCGTTTCTGATTAGCGACTTCCTCGCACCGGAAGCCCGGCACGCGATGGCCGTTTGCAGCAAGCGCCACGACCTGATCGCCATGACCGTGGCCGACCCGCGCGAACGGGCCTTACCCGACGTTGGATTCATCTCGCTGCTCGATGCCGAGACCGGCCGGATAGTCGAGCTCGACACGCGGCATCGGCAAGTCCGCGCGCTGTTCGAGGCAGGAGCGGCGAAACGATCCGACGAGCTTTCCAGCCGGCTCCGGCGGGCGGGCGTCGACGAGTTGGCCATCCGCACCGATCAAGATTACCTGAGCAGCTTGCGGCGTTTCTTCCACATGCGCGAAAGGCGATTCCGTTGAACTCCGTTGCGACAAGTTGGATGGCATGTTTCGTGCTGGCGGCCGGAGTGTTGCTTTCGACGTTGCTTTCGGCCGGTTGCGGCCGGCAGTCGGAGCAGGCTGCCTCGCAATCGGAAGAACCGAAGGCGGCCCGGTCGGAGGTCCGGCGGGGGCCGGTCCGCGTCACTGTCGAGGTGGAACCGGCCAAAGCGCGGCTTTCCGACGAGCCGGTGCTCACCTTGACCATCGATCGCGAACAGGGCGTAACGATCCGCAAGCCGCCGTTTGGCGAGTCGCTGGGTGATTTCCTCATACGCGATTTCCGCGAGCCCTTGCCGCAAATCAAGGACGGCCGCGAAATTGTCAAACAAATCTACACGCTGGAGCCTACACGAACCGGAGAGCAGTTTATTCAACCGATCTCCGTCAACTTCACCGACAACCGGCCCGGCGGCGACGGCAAGCAGCACACCATCCAAACGGAAGGGCTCACCGTCGAAATTGCCTCGGTGGTTCAGGCCGAAGTGCCGTCGCTGGGCGATCTGCGCCCGGCGGCCGGACCGGTCGAGTTGCCCGAGCCTCGAAGTTGGTTCGCCTGGTGGCTGGCGGCGGCTGCGGCGATTGGTGCCGCGGTATTCGTTTGGTGGCGCCGCCGTCGACGGCGCAACTGGGCCCATGAACGGTCGCTTTCGCCGCGGTAGTTGGCCTGCCTGGAGCTCGAGCGGCTGTTGGAGCGGCGGCTGACGGAAGAGGACGTGAAGTTGTACTACGTCGAGTTGACCGGCATCGTACGCCGCTACATCGAGCGGACCACCGAAATCCGTGCTCCCCAGCAGACCACCGAAGAATTTCTTCGCGAGGTCAGCCGGAGGCAGACGTTCCCGGCCGACGAAAGCCTGCGGCTGAAACGGTTCCTGGAATCGGCCGACCTGGTCAAGTTTGCCGCGTACCGGCCGCGTGGCGAGGATATCGACGAGAGCTTGCTGCGAGCCAAGGCATTCATCGGCATGGACCGGGCGGAGGCGGCCGCATGAACGGTTTTCGTTTCCAGGATCCGATGTGGTTGTTGCTGCTGGTGCCGCTGGTGCTGTTGGGACTGCTGGCTATCCGCCGCAAGCGCCGGCTGGCGATTCTCTACTCGGACGTCGAGTTGCTCGCGTCGCTGCCGGTGACGACGGCCTTGCGCATCAAGCGGCTGCTGCCCTGGATGCGACTGCTGGGGTTGGCGCTGCTGATTGTGTCGTTGGCCCGGCCGCAGCATGGGCGCGAGGAGTTCCGCGTGCGGACCGAGGGGATCGCCATCGAAATGTGTATCGACCGGTCCGGCTCGATGCAGGCGATGGATTTCCAACTCGACGGCCGGCGGGCGAATCGGCTGGCGGCGGTCAAGCGGGTGTTTCGCGACTTCGTGGCGGGTGCCGACGGGTTACCCGGCCGACCGGACGACCTGATCGGGCTGATCGCATTCGGCGGGTACGCCGACGGCAAATGCCCGTTCACACTTGACCACGGCGCTCTGCTGGAGATACTCAAGACGGTCAAGATTCCCGAGCCGATCCGCAACGCCGAGGGCCAGGTAATCAACGCGCGGCTGTTGCGGGAGGAACTGGCCACGGCCATCGGCGATGCAGTGGCGCTGGCGGTCGACCGGTTCAAGGAAGTGAAGGTCAAGAGCAAGGTAATCATCCTGCTTTCCGACGGCGAGAACACGGCCGGCGTAATCGACCCGGCCCGTGCGGCCGAAGCGGCAAAAACGTTCGGCGTGAAGATATACACCATCGGCGTGGGTACAACCGGTCGGGCGCCGTTTCCAGTCATCGACGCCTTCGGCCGTGAAGTGCTCATCTCGCGGCCGGTTCGGCTCGACGAACAGACGCTAAAGATGATGGCCAAGACAACCGGCGGCCGTTACTTCAACGCGAAAGACACGCAGGCGTTGGAGCAGGTCTACGCCCAGATCGACAAACTTGAAAAGACCAAGTCGGAAGGACGGCTTTACACTGAATATCGCGAGCTTTACCAATACTTCCTGTTTCCCGGCCTGGGGCTGGTACTGTTGGAGATACTCCTGGTAAGCACGCGATTCCGGTCGTTACCATGACCATAAAGCCGCGACCGGTGGAGATGTGTAGGGTGGGCATCGCCCACCAATCGACTGCGAGGATTTCGGTGGGCAATGCCCACCCTACGTGTTTAACGCAACGAAGCAGAATAAAATGTACTGGGAAAACCCGACCATGTTGCTGTGGCTGTGGATACTGCCGGTAGTGGCCGGTTTGTTGATCCACGCGCATCGCCGGAGGGCGGCCGCCGCGCGGCGGTTCGCCGATCAGGTCATGGTCGACCGGCTGATGCCCTCCTTCCGCGGCGCCCGGCCCTGGGTCAAGGCAACGCTTGTCCTACTGGCGCTGGGCTGTCTGATCGTGGCTACGGCTCGTCCCCGGTTCGGTGTGTATTTCGAGAAGGTAACCCAACGCGGCGTCGATCTGTTCGTGCTCTTGGACGTCTCCCGCTCGATGACCGCCGAAGACGTGGCGCCCAACCGGCTCCAACGGGCGAAGTCCGACATACGCGATCTGCTGGCGAAGCTGCCGGGCGATCGGGTGGGTTTGATTGTCTTTGCGGGCAAGCCGGTGGTGAAGGTGCCGCTGACAACCGACCAGGGGTTCTTTCGCACGGTGTTGGAGCGGATCGACACCCAAAGCGCGCCCCGCGGCGGCAGCCTCATCGGCGACGCCGTCCGGAAGTGCATCGAAGCCATGCCCCGCCGGGCCGACCGCGACCAGGTGGCCGTGCTGATTACCGACGGCGACGATCAGGACTCCTATCCCAAGGAGGCGGCCACCGAAGCCGCCCGGCGCGGCATAAAAATCTTCACCGTCGGACTGGGCGACAGCAGCGAAGGCGCCCGCGTTCCCATTCGCGACAAGTCGGGCAAACTGCAATACCTGAAGTACGAGGGGCAGGAAGTCTGGTCCAAGGTAAACGAGCCGCTGCTGAAGGAAATCGCCCTGACAACCGGCGGCGCGTACATCCCGGCTGGAACCCGGGCGTACGACCTGGGCCAAGTGTACGAGGACCACCTGGCCGGACTCGCCCGGGGTGAAATTCGGGCGGAAAAACGCAAACGATACCGCGAGCGGTTCCAGTTGTTCGTCTGCCTGGGTGTCCTGCTCTTGTTGGCCGAGATGGCCATACCAGGCTACCCTTGCAGAGAGTTGAGAGTTGAGAGTTGAGAGTTGAGAGTTGAGAGTTGATAGTTGAGAGTTGATAGTTGATAACCGACTGCTGATAGCTGAAAGCTGATAGCTGACAGCTAACCCAAACCTTGGAACAACAGCCGTGCAGAACCCACAACCGATCATTCTACTGCTGTTGCTCTGTCTACCCAGCATGGCAGCGGCCGGGCTGGGTGAGGCGGTCGAGAAAGTCCGCGAGGGAGTGGACCACTACAAGCGGGGCGACTACAAGACGGCCGGCAAGGCTTTTGCTCAGGCCGACGCGGCCCTGCCCGACAACCCGCAAATCATATTCGACAAGGCCTGTGCATTGGCCGCCGCCGGCGATGCCGATAAGGCGGTCGGGTTGTATCAACAGGCGGCCCTATCGCCCAACCGGGACCTGTCGGCCCGGTGTTACTTCAACCTCGGCTGCCTGGCGGCCGCGAAGGCCCGGAAGCTCTTTGGCGAGCATCCGGAACAAGCTACGGTGGAGGTTCGCACCGAGGGAGTCGATCTGCTCCGCCAGGCGGTGGGCCGCTATCGCGATTGTCTGAAAACCGAGCCGGACCACGTCGACGCGCGTCATAACCTGGAGATAATTCGGTTGTGGATCAAGCACATGCAGGCGGTTTGGCAAGAGCGAGATCGCGAAAAAAAACGCAAGGAGACCGGCCTGCTCGATTTCCTCTTGATGATCGAGGGTCGCCAGCGCGAGTTGCGCGCGACGGGCAAGGCGTTGGCCATCGCGGCGGACTCACCCCAGCGCCGTCAGGCCTTTGCGGCAACCGAGTCGGCCCAGCGGCAGTTGCAGGAGGAGATCGAACCGTTGAAGGAGAAGATCAAGGCCGAGTTCAAGCCGCCGCAACAAGCACCCGGCACAGCTTCGCCCGGCGCAATGCCGCCCGCTGCGATGCAACCGGCCAGGCCGAGCCCCGAAAAGACCCAGGCGATGGAATTGCTTTCCCGTTTGGCCGACGAGGCGGGCGACGCCATGGTTTCGGCTGCCGATCTGTTGGGTGAAGAGCCGAAAAAGGGACCAGGTTTAATTTGTGCGAAGCACCCTTCGGGCCGTTCCGGCAAATTAAACCTGGTCCCTTTTTCGGCCCAGGCCGCTCAGTCGCAAGCCAAGGCAGTCGAGAAGCTCGACCAGATATACATGGCCGTGGCCCCATTCCCGCACCTGGTCCAACGAAGTGTCCGCACCGAGCAAGGGCTTGTCGACCAATCGATCGCCGTGGTAGAAAAGCCGGATGAATCGGCCGAGCGGGACAGGTCGGGTGAGCCTGACTTTGCCGAAATGGCGTGGAACCAGCGGTTTGTGGCCGGCTGGAGCCAGATCATGGTTCCCAAGGCCAAGCAGGGCCTGAAGAACCTGGACGCAAAGTTAAACGCCATGGCAGCCGCACCTCCGGCGGCCCAAACGCCACAATCCGGCTCGCCGCAACCGGCAACCGATCCGGAGGCCCGGAAGAAGCAACTCGAAGGGCTTCGCGGGCTTCGCAAGTCGATGGAGAAGGCCGTCGAACTGGCTCCCAAGGTACATGAGTTGACCACGCAGGCCGTAACCGACCTGAAACAAGAGAGGCCGGCCGACGCACTGCCCAAGCAAGAGGAAGCCCTCAAGCTGCTCAAGGAAATCGCCGAGCCGCTGCCCAAGAAGAATCAGCAGCAAGATCAGAAGAAGGACCAGAAGAAAAATCAGCAGAAAGATCAGAAGAAAGATCAGAAGAAAGACAAAAAGGACCAGAACAAACAGGACAAGCAGAAGAAGGATCAACAGAAGCAGAACCAACAGAAGAAGCAACCGAAGCCGCGCGACCTGTCGAAAAAGCAGGCCGAAGCCGTTCTGAGAAAAGCCCGACAGCGACAGCGCGAGCATGAAGACATGAAAAAACGCCTCCAGCGGCTGCTCTATCAACCCGGCAAAGTGGAAAAGGACTGGTGACGGGTATGGTGACCTGGATGAATGTAGGGTGGGTCGAGGTACGAGCCTCACGCTTGAATAGCCGAAGCGGGATACCACTGCGTGGGTCTCGTGCCTCGACCCACCCTACGGGAGTCCCGGAAATTGCAAAATCCCTTCTGGCTCTGGCGTGCATTTGCCTGTGTGTCAGCCCGGCTCTCTCGATGGCCGAGGAGCCACAGGTAATTGTCGAGATGGACCGAAGCCGGATTTACCAGGGCGAGTCGGTCCTGTACCGCGTAACGCTCAACCACGTCGAGAATCCTTCTCCGCCCGAGCTTGCCGGCTTCGACGACTTCGACGTTACCCCGCTGGGCGAGCAATCGCTCGACAGCCGGCGGGTAACCATTATCAACGGCCGGCGGACGGAGACGGTCCGCCGCGGCCGGGCGTACAACTACCGGCTAACGCCCCGCAAGACGGGCATGTTGCGGATTCCCGCCCCGACGGCCGAAGTGGACGGCCGCGTGCTCCGGGGCCGGGAGTTGACACTCCGCGTTGTTGCACCGGAAGACCAAGACCTCGTGCAGATGGAGATCACGGTCGATCGCGACTCGGTCTATCCGACGCAGCCGTTCACGGTAACCCTAACGGTAGCCGTGAAGGGACTACCCGATCCGTCCTCCTCGCGCGAGCCGCTGGGTGTGCAGTCTTCCCCGCCGGCCCTGAAGATTCCCTGGGTGGACGACGACAAGCTCTCGGACGGCCTGGAACCGGCCGTCGATTGGCAGCATTGGCTCGGCCGGCTCCAGGACCGGCGCGGCGTGGGGTTTGGCGTGAACAGCATCAGCCGCGATTCGATCTTCTCGATGTTCGAGTCGCAAGCGTTGACCTTCCGGCCATCGGCAAAGCGGGTTACCCGCCGCGACAAGAGCGGAAATGAAGCGGACTATTGGGAGTATCGCTTCGCCCGCAAGTTCGACCCCAAGCAAATCGGCGTGTATACGTTCGGCCCGGCCACGCTCAAGGGCACGTTTGCCACGGGCACCGGCCAGGCAGGAAGATTGACCGGTGAAGACGTATTCGCCGTGGCCCCCTCGGCCATCGTCACCGTGAAGGACGTGCCCGAGCAGGACCGGCCGGACTGCTACATCGGCGCGGTGGGCCGGTTTCGGCTTTCCGCCAAGTTGATGCCCAAAAAAACCCGGGTGGGCGACCCGATGACTCTTACGCTTGAACTCCAAGGCAAAGGATCGCTGGACGGCGTGATGCCGCCCGACCTTGCCGGCGTGCCGGGAATTGCCGAGCAGTTCAAGGTTTACGAAGCCACCGAGGATGTCCGCCGCGGTACGTGCCGGTTCACCTACAGCCTGCGTCCGCTTGTGGAGGGAACGAAAACTTTTCCGCCGGTGCCGGTCGCCTTCTTCGACGTGGATGAGGACCGCTACGTCACGCTTCGGACCGAGCCGATCCCGATCGAAGTGGCCAAGGCGGATCGGCTTTCCGGGCGGCAGATTATCTCCGGCCCGGGCAGCATGGGAAGAAACCACAAGGAGTTGGAAGCCCGAAGCGAGGGGGTCTTCGCAAACGTTACCGACCTGTCGGCGGTGCGGAACGAGTCGATTCGGCCCGGCCGGTGGCTGGCCGCGCTGGGCGGCATGGCCGGATTCTACCTGGCGTTGGCGCTGGTGGTTGCTCGAATGCAACGGCTCTCCGGCGACCAGTCGCGCATGCGGCGCCGGGCCGCCGCGGCAAAGGCACGACGACGGATGCACGCTGCCCTGGACGAGTTGAAGTCGCGGGACGTTCGCCGCGGCACCGACAACGTGCAGGCGGCCTTGCTCGGCCTGGTCGCCGACGTGACCAATCTGCCCGAGGCCGGACTCACGTCAAAAGACGTCGGCCGACAACTGGCTGGTTTTGGCGTGGAAGATGATCTGGCACACCGCATCGTTGAGTTGCTCCAGACGTGCGACGCCGCCCAGTACGGGGTCTCCTCCGTGGGACCCGACGAATTACGCCAGGAGGCCCGCACGCTGCTGGACGCCCTCATCAAAACACTCAAACGCAAGAGGCTCTTCCGCTGATGTCCCGGACCCGTCTTGCCACGACCCGTCTTGCCATGACCCGTCTTGCCATAAGGATAACGACGATCGCGGCCGTGGCCTTTCCACTTTTCACGGCGGCCGGCTGCGGGACGAGTGTGGGCCTGGACGTTTCGCGCAAGTTCCAAGAGGCCCAACAAACCTTCGACCAGGCCCGCTCGCCGGAAGACTTCTTGAGGGCCGCCGCCCTTTATCAAGAGATTATCGACCAAGGCGTCGTCTCCGGGGCCGTCCTGTACAACCGGGGAAACGCCCTAATGGAAGCCGGACAGCGCGGTCGGGCAATCGCCGCATTCCGGCAGGCCAAACGCTACCGGCCTCGCGATCCCTACCTGGAAGCCAACTTGCGCTATGCCCTGGCAGCGGCGGGCCCGGCCGCCCGACAGCGCTCGATTATCGACTATCTGCTCTTCTGGCAGGACTGGCTCAGCTACAGCGAGAAGTTCTACCTGACGGCCGCCGCCGCCGCGGCCACCTTTCTGCTCGGTGTATTGGGGCTGTTCGCGTGGCGGAAACTCTTCAACCGGCTTGCCCTGGCCGGATGCACCCTGGTGCTCCTCTTGGCCTTGTCGGCCGGACTGGACTGGTACCGCTACGACTGCATTCGCCACGGGGTAATTGTGCGGGAGGAAGTGGTCGCCCGAAAGGGAAACTCCACCGGTTACGAGCCGGCCTTCACCGAACCGCTCACCGAAGGCGCCGAATTCCGCCTGGTCCAGCGACGCGGCGACTGGCTGCTGGTGCATCTTGCCGGCGGCCAAGAAGGCTGGATCGAAGCCGACTCGGCCGTGCTCTACTAGAAAAAAGGGACCAGGTTTAATAAATGGCAATATAGGCCATTGCACGGTTCATTTGTATTGGTATATTGCATCCATGCCAAAGACGAAAAGAATCGCGCCGGGCGGGATGGTTTTTCACGTATTGAATCGTGGCGTGGGGCGGATGCGCCTTTTCCATTCGGACGACGATTACGCCGCGTTTGAACGAATTATCGAGGAAACGCTCGAGCTTCGTCCGATGCGTCTACTGGCCTATTGCCTGATGCCGAACCATTGGCACATGGTTTTGTATCCGCAGCGCAACGGCGATCTGTCGTCTTTCATGCAGCGGTTGAGTGTAACACACGCCACGCGATGGCAGCGGTTTACCCATCGAGATGGAACCGGCCACGTCTATCAGGGCCGATTCAAGTCGTTTCCCGTTGAGACGGACGAGTATTTCTATCAAGTGGTTCGTTATGTCGAACGCAACCCTCTTCGCGCGAACTTGGTAGACGATTTGGACCAATGGCGTTGGTCAAGTTTTTGGCGTTACCGCAATGGCACGGCCCGGACAAAAGCAATCCTTTCCCCATGGCCGCTGGATCGTCCCAAGGAGTGGAAAACGTACGTCGAGCGTCCGCACACTGAAGCGGAGCAATTGGCGATTGAGCGATGCATCCGACGCGGAAACCCATTCGGATCGGCGGATTGGAGCAAGTGCATGATCGAGAAACTGGGGCTGGAATCGACATTGCGTCCCCGAGGAAGGCCTCGCAAGTACGAAAAAAACAAGAAAAACAAGGAGAGTAGTGTCCCGTAAAGAGCGGGGCTTACCTAACCTGCCGTTTATTAAACCTGGTCCCTTTTTATGATTTGGCTTGTCGTAGGTGCTACGGTTCCCAGTTTGCTGATATGTTGGGTAGCCGCCTGGGCGCTGCGTCGTTGGGGGCCGCGCGTGGGACTGGTGGACCGGCCCGGCTGGCGGAAGGTCCATGCCCGACCGATGCCCACTGGCGGCGGATTGGCTATCTGGCTGGGTGTTGTCGTGCCGTTTGCCTTGGGGCAGATTGCCTTGTGGGTGCTGCCGGAAACGCCCGTGACGGCGGGTGCGGCGACTTCGTGGCTTCCGAAGTTCGTTGCGATTCATCTGCCCGGACTTGCGCAGCAATCGGGCAAGCTCTGGACACTGCTGGCCGGCGGGACCGGGCTGATGTTTTTGGGGCTGTTGGACGACCGGCGTGGGCTGGATTGGAAGCCGCGGCTGGCAATCCAAACGGCCGTGGCCGTAGTGCTGGTACTGCT
>JAUWJC010000084.1 GCA_030607895.1 Pirellulales bacterium | reverse complement strand
ATTCGGCTGTTTTCTGGTGGGGCTCGCTTCGCTCGCCCCACCCTACCCCTGCCGCCCAAAAGAAGTCCGTTCCTGCATCCCTTGATGAGTGGCCTGGGGTGACTTACCATTATGGAGCTACCCTCCGAAAAATGCCGGGTTGGGCCCAAATGAAAGAAACTCCCAGCGAAACGAGAACCAGACCCACACATGCCGACCTGTCCTTTCAGCGGTGCATCTCGCCCGCCTGCGGGGCTACCTACGGCATCGATGAGGTCCGGGTCGCATGTGAGAAATGCGGCAACTTGTTGGACGTAATGTACGATTGGGACCGGCTGGAAGTGCCGGCCTCGCTGAAAGTGTTCGAAGAGAAATGGGCGCGTCGTGCCGACCCGCACTGCTTCAGCGGCGTGTGGCGGTTCCACGAACTGCTTCCCTTCGCCCCGGTCGATCAGTGCGTAACGGTGGGTGAAGGGCAGACCTTGCTGCACCGTTGCGACAGTGTGGCCCAATACGTGGGGCTCAAGCCCGGCCGGCTGCTGTTGGAGTACGAGGGGATGAATCCGTCGGGCAGCTTCAAGGATAACGGCATGTCGGCCGCCTTCACGCACGCCCGGCTGACCGGCGCCGCCCGGGCGGCATGTGCTTCAACCGGAAACACCAGCGCGTCGCTGGCCCTTTATTGCTCGGTTAGCCGACTGATGAAGGCTGTAATCTTCGTGGGCTCGGGCAAGATCGCCTATGGGAAGCTCTCTCAGGCGCTGGACTTCGGTGCGCTGACGGTCCAGATTTCCGGCGACTTCGACGACGCAATGGCCCGGGTCCAGGAAGTCTCCCGGGAGTTGGGGCTTTACCTGGTCAACAGCGTCAACCCCTTCCGGCTGGAGGGGCAGAAGACGATCATGTACCGCGTGCTGGAAAAACTCCGCTGGGAAGTACCCGACTGGATCGTGGTTCCCGGCGGGAACCTGGGTAATTCCAGCGCGTTCGGCAAAGCGTTTTTCGAGCTTCATCAGTTGGGCCTGATCGATCGCATCCCGCGGATGGCCGTCATCAACGCGACCGGCGCCAGCACCCTTTACGATCTGGTCGAGAAGTGCGGATTGCGCTGGAATCGAGGATCGCCCGATCTGGAAACGGTCAAGCAGTACTACCAGGAAATGGACGCCCAGCAGCGCCGCGCATCGACGATCGCCAGCGCCATCGAGATCAACCGCCCGGTGAATCTGTACAAATGCATCCGCGCGTTGGAGGTCTGCAACGGGCTGGTCCGGCAGGCAAGCGATCAAGAGATCATGGACGCCAAGGCCCAGGTGGGCGCCGGTGGATTGGGCTGCGAGCCGGCCAGCGCGGCCAGCGTGGCGGGCACCAGGCTACTGGTCTCCGAAGGCCTCATCGGCCCGGACGAGCGAGTCGTATGCATCCTTACCGGTCACCAACTGAAGGACCCCAACGCCACGGTCGCCTACCACACCACCGATCAAGAGCTTTTCAACAAGGTGCTAGGCAGCCACGGAGTCAGCCGGGCCGCCTACGCCAACCGCGCGGTAGCCGTGCCCAACGACCTGGACGAAATTATCAAGGCGATTCGGTTGTATAGCTAGTAGTGGATAGTGGCCGCTTGCGGCTTCGCAACTCTCAACTTTCAACTTTCAACTCTCAACTTTCAACTCTCAACTTTCAACTCTCAACCCCGACAAAACTTGACTCATCTACAATAACTTTCGAGGACTAAGTTACCTGATTACATCCGCGCGGCATCCGAGAGGAGGCGGACGATCTGCTCCATCACCTCGGCCGTGTCCATGTCGACGACCACTGCCATGTTATGTCGCCAGGCAGGCACGCGGCGGCGGTCGAACACGGTGGCCCCGGTCGTCAGGTTGCCGGAAGTCTCCACGTCGCCGGCCATCTCTTGCATGGTGAACAGTTCCGGGCGAATCGCGGCAAGCAGGGCGATCGAATCGTGTACGTGAATCCCTTCCAGACCGAATTGACGCCGGTAGTTGCGGAACGCCGGGGGTAGGATCTTCCGAAGGAAGCTGCCCACCTTGGTCGATTCGTCGGGTAACCGATTGAACAGATCGTAGCTGAGTACGAGCCGGTTGGTCACGTCCAGCGGAATCAGCGTCTTGGTGGAACGGGAGCGGAAGACCTTTCGAGCGGATTGGGGATCGCAGTAAATGTTGAACTCGGCGGTGGGAGTGATATTACCCGGGCCGCTGACCGCTCCCCCCATCATCACAATCTGGCCGATCGGCAATTCCGGATCGCGCTGAAACGCCCGGGCGATGTTAGTCAGCGGTCCAAGTGCGATGATGGTAACTGAATCGGGATCGGCGCGGACGGCGTCGCAAATGACCTTTTCGGAAGGATGCCGGCTTCGCAACTCGGCCACTTCAAAATTGGCGCCTCCCAACCCGTCAATCCCATGAAGATGCCGCCCGTCCACCGGCAGCGGCTCGTCCGGCTCCGAGGCGGCACCGATCCGCGGCCACCGCGGCGGATCGACTTGCTCGAGAATGACCTGAACGTTTCGGGTAGCCTGGGCCGGCGGGACGTTTCCACCGACGGCCGTCACCGCCACCACTTCCAGCCCAGGATTGAACAGTGCCATGCATAGCGCCACGGCGTCGTCGATTCCCGGATCGACATCAAGGATTACCTTCCTGGGCATACGGTTCCTCACATCCTGGTCTGCCAAAAGAACTTCCGTGCTTTCGACAATTGTAGAGATCGCCCCCCAACCGGGCAAGAGGAAAGACGGCCCTACCTTAGTGGACAACGGTATGGTAAAATCCCCTGACCGTCACGGATTTTGGGGAGATTGACTGCATGATCTCCGACCCCACCGGGCTGCCCTCCTCAAAATCCGTGACGGTCAGAAAATCCCACGTTTCCATTCTTGGACTCCGCACCCCTGAGATCAGGACATGATTCAGTCTATCGTGGACCGTGTCGAGGCCGGCCGCGATCTGTCAATGGAACAGATGGCGGAGGCGATCGGCGTCATCATGGAGGGTCGGGCCAGCGAAAAGCAGATCGCCCGATTGCTCGTGGCACTGCATGGCAAAGGCGAGACCGTGGCCGAGGTGGCTGGTGCCGCGGCGGCCATGCGCCGGCACATGACACCTATCCGAACGAGCCGTACCGGCGTAATTGACGTTGTGGGGACCGGCGGAGACGGCGCGGCAACCTTCAATATATCGACCGCCGCCGCGCTGGTCACGGCCGCCGCCGGCGTGCCGGTTGCCAAGCATGGTAACCGTCGCTTTACCAGTCGCAGCGGCTCGGCCGACGTGCTGGCCGCCTTGGGTGTGAACATCGAGGCCGACGTTGCCTGCGTGGAAGCCTGTCTGGACGAGTTGGGAATCTGCTTTTGCTTCGCCCCACTGCTGCATGGTGCAATGAAGCACGTGGCCCCGGTCAGAAAGAAGCTCGACACGCCCACGATCTTCAATATCCTGGGACCGTTGGTTAATCCGGCCGGCGCGCCGTTCCAGTTACTCGGCGTGGGCCGGCCTCGATTGCGGCCGCTACTGGCCGAAGCGCTGTTGATGCTGGGGACCCGGCGAACGCTCGTCGTCCACGGGGCAGACGGGCTGGACGAAGTGACACTTGGCGATACTACCCACGTTACCGAGGCAGCCGACGGAACGCTCCGCCAGTTCGATTGGACACCGTCCGACTTTGGCCTGGAACCGGTTGCCATCGAATCCTTGCAGGTGGACGGTCCCGATCAAAGCGCCCGGGTGATCCGTGAGATGCTCGCCGGCCTCCCCGGGCCCCCACGCGATGTCGGCGTGGCCAACGCGGCCGCCGCACTCTGGACGGCCGGTCGTGAGACGTCGCTGGGTGACTGCGTCCGATTGGCCGGCGAGGCGATCGCAAGCGGCGCGGCCGCCGAACTGCTGGCCCGACTGGCCCAACGGACTGCATCATGATGAATCGGGCAACGTTGCGGCTGGTGTTACTGGTTTCCTGTTGCCACGCGATGGTGCATGTCTACGAACACTCGCTGGCCAGCGTCGAGCAGTTGATCGCGGCCGACGCCGATTTCGGCATTGCCCCAGACGAACAGAAGGAGCTATCCGGCGAGTTGGGTAACTGCTTGCGGCTGCCGTTCGGACTGTGCGCGCTTCTGGCCGGATGGCTGGCCGACCGATTCGGTGCGAAGCGGTTGTTGATAATCTACCTGCTTGGGTGTAGTGTGGCGGCGGGCATGGCGTGCTTCGCACCGAACTTGGCGCTGCTCTATCTGTCGATGTTCACGCTCGGTTTGTTCGCCAGCATCTACCATCCGGCAGGCGTGGCACTGATCGCCCATCAGACCGATCCGGAAAACCGGCCGATGGCACTCGGATATCACGGCATTTTCGGTTCGCTGGGGATTGCCGCGGGTCCGTTTCTGGCGGGGCTTGTTTTGAACGTGGGAGCCAGTTGGCGACAATATTATCTGGTCCTGACAGTACCCGGCGTGCTGCTGGCCGTGTTGCTGCTTCTGCGTCTTGTCCACGAGCGGGAAGAATCGGGCACTACCACTTCCAAGAGCAACCATGCCAACGACGAGGACGATGTCTCCTGGCGATCGTATGCTGCGCTCATGGTACTGACCAGTCTGGCTGGGTTCGTGTACGCGGCAATATTGAATTTCCTCCCCCGCTACTTGGACGGAGCGGGCTTTCAGATCGGGCAGATTCCCAGAGAAAGCCTGCGAAACTACCTAACCGGCGCGGTGATGTTGCTGGGTGTTATCGGCCAATATACGGCCGGACGACTCGCCAGGCCGACCACGCTGGAACCGCTGATGGCTTGCGCCTTCTTTGCTGCCGCCCCATGCGTGTTCTGGATGGGCTTGGCCCAGGGTACCGCCCGGCTGTGGGCGGCCGCGCTGTTCACGCCCTTGTTCTTCATGCACCAGCCGCTGTTCAACAGCCTGGTGGCGAAGTACGTCCCCAGACGGCGGCGGAGCTTGTGCTATGGGCTGAGTTTTACCTTAGGATTCGGCGTGGGCAGCTTTGGGCCCAACTTTGCCGGCCGCATGAGAAGCGATCTGCTCAACTTCTCCGTGCTGGCCGTGCTCCTCTTGACGGCCGCCACACTGGCCCTGCTGCTTTGGCACTGGAACCAACCAGACCGAGCAAAACAATGGCCGGAAGGCACCGAAGAAGCCTTACTATAAAGCCGCGACCGGTGGTCGCGCCTCGGTCAATCCTTAGCGACGTGAAGTCGGTACGCCCGCCGTTCGCGTTTGCGGCGGACAGGTGCCCGGGAAGCCACGCAACTCGGCCAGGTGTTCAAGCAGGATTCTCCGGACCTCCAGCACCGCGCGGGGATGGCCGTGGACCGTCGTGTGATCGGCAGTGACGACGAGTTCAGATTCGACGTCGTCCATGTGCGCGCTCTCGAAAGCAACCACGCCATCGGTGCCGGCTGCCAGCGAGCCGAATAGGCCACCCTTGGGCACCAACCCGACGATGTTGTGGTACTTCACCCACGCCGGTCGATGGCTGGCTAGCATTACTGGAAAGATGGGCGAGTCCGGAGCCAGCGAATCAATGCCGGTCTGTGTCTCAAGCACCGCAGTGTCGCGAAAGACATCCTTGTTGTCGCGGAACAGCTTTTTCTGGCTGTTGATCAGGATTTGTGGCAGCCGAATCAACTTGCTGGTAAGCCACCGCGTCGCGTCATTGGAACACTTGCTACCCCGATGCGGCGTGCTTATCGTGATTATTCGGCGGATCGACGGGTTTGGCTCGAAAAAGAAGCAGTTTTGCAATTGTCGTCGGGTGTCGGCGTCCGCCTTGACCTGACGAAACGGTTTGTCGCTGACGGTTTTCCAATAGTCGTCGCGGCTCCGAACGGTTTGCAGCCGGGAGAGCAGGCCGCCCATGCTGTGACCGATGAGCACCATCTGATCCAATGCCGGCTCCTGGCGGTCAGGGTCGAGCACCCCTCGGGCGTCGGCCAAATCGCGACGGAGTTGGGCCGCACTAATCAAAAACGGCTGACCGGTCGGATACTGGTAGAACCAGAACTGATAGTGCTCGCAAATCTCCGGCGAACTGCGAAGGTCGTTGAACATCTCCATCCATGTTGTTGGGCTGGACCACAAGCCGTGGACAAACAGGACGGGAATCTTACCCGGTTCGTAGGGCTGAATCATGTAGACTCCCATGACCGATTCCTTCCAGCCCGGCCGCTTCGTCGTCAGCAGCATTTCCGGCCGCAACAGGCCCACCGTGGCAAGGCTATTGAGCCCCGGGTCGGAAAGGAAATACGCCAGCGGAGTGGTCGTGTCGCCTTCCAGCCAAACCTGCTTGTCGCCAAGCGCGATCCGACCGGCAACCAGCGGATCGTAGAGCTCCAAAACGGCCTGTTGACGCATCGCCCCGCCCGCGTACTCCTGTCGGACTTGGCCGGTCGGCCTGATGAAAGCGGTGACGGGAAAGCTGAGATTACCCGGATAGTATTTGGCGGCGGCCGGTTCACCGGCGTAGTTGCGGCGGACTGCAATTAGCGGTACCCCCAAACCGTACGTGTGATAGTGGTTTCGCAGCCCGTTGATCTCGTAGTCCGAAACGAACTCGAAATGGTCGAAGTCCTCGACCCGCCACCGTCCGCCACGCAGCACGCATGTAATGTCCCAACTTCCCGAAGCCGTGCGGATCGTGTGGACCTGCCCCGGCTTCAGACCGCCATGCTTGCAAACCAGCCGCAAAGCCGAGTCCAGCGCTCCGTTGTAAAGATCGCAGGCGTCTCGGAACTGCGGATCGTACGGGTTGCGCTCCCCGGCAAACCGCTCATCAAACAAATATCGGGAGGCGTGCAAAACAGAACTGCCGTAGAGGTCCATTGCCAGCTTCGGGTTGTGGCCTTCCTCGTGCTTGGCTGCCAGATAGCTCAACTCGGCAATGGCATGTACCTTCTCGGCCGATGGCTCCCGGTCGACGATCGCCTGGAGCTTCTGGAGCAACTCTTGCGGGTTGCTCTTCAGATCGTCGGTTAGATCGTACAGGCGAAGCAACTGCCTGGTCCGCGCACTGGCCCGTGGCCCGCCCCGCGCGGTCAGCTTCAACTTGTCGACCAGGGGACTCTGGGGGACCGACCGCAGGGTGACCATCTTGTTGGACGAACATCCGGCCACGGCCGTAACCAGCAGGCACACCGCCAAAATGGCTCGCAGAGCGATTCGTTGCCTGGCACTGTGGTGTCCGGCACTGTGGTGTCCGGCACTGTGGTCGGCGGTTGCTGGACAAGCAGTCCGTTGCATCAGGACAAACGACTCAGAAGAAGGCAAGATGGGTGGCCGACGAAAGTAAGGAAAGGCTCGAAATCCAAATAGAGCCTTCCCAGAATAGGGGGAGAACAATAGCGGGAATTGGCCCCAGACGTCAATGCCGGTTTCCCAATTAGCCGCCCCTTGTATGACTTGTCTGACTTGACGATAAAGGATAATAACGTAATAATGTACATGAACGGTATCTACAGTGCCAACGTGGGAGAGGAGAATCGAATCATGCAAATCGGTGTGGCTGAAATCCGAAATAACTTTGCAGATGCCCTGAACCGGGTCGCCTATGGCGGCGAGCGGGTGGTCTTGGAGCGTCGGGGAAAAGGCGTGGCGGCCCTTGTGTCCATGGAAGACCTGGCGCTATTGGAAGCGATGGAAGAACGTGAAGACGTTCGGGCGGCAAAGCGGGCCCTGGCCGAAATGAAACGCAAGGGCCAGAAGCCGATCCCTTGGGAAAAGGTCAAAGCTGAACTGGGGCTTTGATAGATGACGTACCGCATTTCCCTTGTGCCAAGCGCCGCGCGGCAACTGAAAAGGCTCGAACGGCCCACGCAACGCCGCATCCGTGACGCCATCGACGCCCTGGCCGACGATCCACGGCCGCAGAGGTGCTCAAAGCTGAGCGGGCTTGACGCCTATCGCATCCGAGTGGGCGACTATCGAGTGATCTACCAGATTCGTGACGATCGGCTGGTTGTACTGGTGGTGCGGATAGCACACCGGGCGGACGCATATCGGAAAGGAAAGTGACGTGGCGAGTATCGCAAAAGACCCCAACGGCAGGAAGCAGATCCTATTCGTCGCACTTGAAACGGCAAACCCCCGTGATTCCCGAGGAATACAAGGATTTACCGTTCTGTACGGCTGTTCAGGTGGAGACGAGCGGACTCGAACCGCCGACTTCCTGGTTGCAAACCAGGTGCTCTCCCAACTGAGCTACGTCCCCAATGGCCCAATACTGGCGGCAGGCGACCATTCCGTTCGGGTTTGGTCGCCACCTGACAAACTACCCCAGGAAAGGCACGCTGGCAGGCAATAGAGACAGAAGTGGGCGCACCAAGACTCGAACTTGGGACCTCGTCCTTATCAGGGACGCGCTCTAACCAACTGAGCTATGCGCCCGTCCCGGGCCCAACAGGCCGGAAATTGTTTTGTGATCCGCACGCTTGCGAACTGCGCTTTCGTCCGATCGTCCAACGACAGAATCGCAGTTCTCGACCGCACTCGGTACAAGCATACCACTCTGCAACGGACTCGGTTACGAATGTCGCATTTTACCGACAGTGGCGTGGCTGTCAAACGGTAGCTGGACCAGATTGGGGTGCACTGAACGCGGTTTGGCAGAAAACCGCACACACGGGGGAGTCTCATTACCCCCCGCATATACTGCATAACCGGAAAAATCGTTACAAACCGATCATGTTGAGGTCGAGCCGGGCCGAAACAAAGAAGAGGGGCTTCCGTTGCAGGGAGTGTGTGAGCAGGGACATTTTCCGCGTTTACTCGGGCTAGAGAGGAAAACGATATGAAACTGATATTGAGCCGCGAATTGTCGATCTGGTGTTTGGTTCTTACTCTCCTTACCCTAGCTTCCACCAGCCGGGCCGCTTCACCCTCGGCCGAGCAGGCCCTGAAACTGGTTCCGATTCAGAAGGACGTGGACTTCGATCGGCCTGACGCGGAACAGACGTCCAAATGCAAGATCACCGCCCGAAAACTGGCCGGCCGCGTTGGCTGGGTTGTCGAGGACCCGAACGGACTCGTGCTACGGAGGTTCGTCGACACCAACGGCGATAACGTGGTGGATCAGTGGAGTTACTTCAAGGACGGGTTGGAAGTGTATCGCGACATCGACGCGGATTTCAACGGCAAGGCCGATCAGTGCCGTTGGTTCCATACTGCCGGTTGCCGTTGGGGTCTGGACAAGAATGAGGACGGAACCATTAACGCCTGGCAGGTGATCTCCGCCGAAGAAGTCACGGCCGAGGTGGTTGCTGCCTTGGCGAATCGCGACGTGGACCGTTTTGCTTGCCTGGTGCTGACCCCGTCGGAACTCAAATCGCTTGCGTTGGGCGAGAAAAAGGCTGAAAAACTGGCCGAAAAACTCCGTGACCTGGTTCCTCAGTTCAAGGACCTTGCGACTAGTCAAAAGGCAGTCACGAGCGGTAGCAAGTGGGTCCAGTCTAGTGGGAGCTTACCGGGGATTGTACCAGCCGGCACCGACGGCTCGACTAGGGATTTTCGCGTTTACGAGAACGTCATGGCGGTTATCCAGACCGATGGCCAGCATAGTCAGATACTGATCGGCACGCTGATTCAGGTGGGCAACCTCTGGCGAGTGATCGAGATTCCTCAGCCGGTTTCAGATGGCAAGGCCGACCTGGCCGAGTCTGGGTTTTTCTTCCGCACACCGCTGCCCGATCGACCCAAGACTCAGACTACCGGAACGGGTGAGCAGTCGCAAAAGCTGCTGGCTGAGTTGGAAAAACTCGACCAACAAGCTGCCGAAACCTCAAGCGCGGAAGCCAAGTCCAAGGCCATCCGCCGTCGGGCCGATCTGCTCGATGAAATTGCCAAGAAGGCCGACAGTCCGGCTGATCGGGCAATGTGGCTTCGGCAATTGGCCGACATGCTCAGCGCGGCGGTTCAATCGGGTTCCTGCGCCGACGGAACCAAGCGGTTGGAGGCGCTTTTCGAGCGGCTCAACGCTAGCGGCAAGGACAAGGACCTGGCCGCTTACGTGAAGTTCCGGCTGATGACCGCCGAGTACGGCCAGAAGTTGCTGGTCCCGAAGCCCGACTTTACGAAAATCCAGACCGACTGGCTCAAGGACCTGAAGCAATACGTGGCCGACTACCCCACGAGTCCCGATTCGGCCGAGGCGATGCTTCAGTTGGCCATGACCGAGGAATTCGCCGGCGATGAGGATGCCGCCAAGCAGTGGTACAGCCAGATTGCCAAGAGCTTCCCCAATGTCCCGGCGGCCAAGAAAGCGGCCGGCGCCAGGGCTCGGCTCGATTCGCTCGGAAAGCAATTATCGGTGCAAGGGAAGAGTTCGTCGGGCGAGAAGGTCGATCTGGCAAGATATCGCGGCCGCGTGGTGTTGATCCACTACTGGGCAACTTGGAGCGAACCGTGCAAGACCGACATTGCCATTCTCAAGGAGTTGGCTTCCAAGTATGGCAAATCGGGGTTCAGCATCATCGGCGTCAGCCTCGACGGCCGCTTGCAGGACTTATCGGAATACCTTGCGGAGAACCGGCTGCCCTGGCCGCAAATCTTCGAAGAGGGCGGACTCGACAACCGCCTGGCAAACGAACTGGGGATCGTCACCGTGCCTACCATGATCCTCGTCGACAAAGAGGGTAAGGTCGTCAGCCGTAACGTCCAGGCCAACGAGGTCGAACGTGAGTTGAAGAAACTCATCCGCCTGGTCCGACGAAGCCCGCAGCAGACCAAATCGGCCCGGTAGCTTCCGAACCGCTGTGTCCTCACCGCGGGTTGCGTATACCGCACACGGGCCCGACATGTTCCGCGACAAATCGAATTGTTGGTCATTTGGGCAATACATTCAGCGGAACAACTTTTCCCGCAACTGCTGCCGGGTAGGCGTAAAGTATTGCCACATAGCGAGTTACGACTACGCCTCGCGTCCCGGTACATGGCGAAATGGGTCGGCGGATCGGGCCATTTTCGCCCCCGATTTCGCGTCGTAAACCGTTGCGAGACAAGGTCTTCTGATTGTTGGACAGCCATTTGCACGTTAAGATAGGCAAAACAACAGCCGAAAGCCCTTACTTTCACACGACTTGCGACATGCAACCCCCCCAAAGATACAACCGGCAAAAGTGAGCCGCCGGGTTTATCCCAATACCGTTGAAATAGCCGTAAGTTGCGTTGCCGTTTTGCTTTATGTGTTTGTAAAGCCGCGACCAGTGGTCGCGGAAATCAACCGACGCATCGTGTTTTCCGCTCCTGTCGACCGCGACCACTGGTCGCGGCTTTACAGGATT
>JAUWJC010000501.1 GCA_030607895.1 Pirellulales bacterium | reverse complement strand
CCGCGAGGTGCCTGTCCCCTTTTTCCACGGTGCTCGGTATTCGCCGTCCGAAAAAGGGGACAGGCACCGTCGGCAAACCGAAAACTCTCGTGAAAACCAGCCCGTGACGGAGCCAGTCCCCATTTTCGGACTCCTCTCCTTGCAGTTTGAGTTATTCCCATTTCACCGCGGTTGTTGCCTTATAGCCGTCGTAAGCCCGGGCGAGCACGGCGGGCTGGACGGCCGTCTTGTGGATCCAGATGCGGTAGTTCAAGCGGATTGGCTCTCCCGGCTCGAAGGTCTTCGGTTTCACGCCCGGCCAACCGACACATAAAGGACCGTAATGCCGAATCAGCCAGGCGGGTGGATAGTCGGGATGGCCGGGGTGAACAAACACGGCCGCGCCGCTGGGGGCCGCGGCACCGGCAAACTTCGACGTGAAATCGGCCCAAGTCAGCCGGGTGTCGGGCAGGTCCCGGTCGGTGCGCCCGCTGGGGACGGTTATCACCGTATTCTTATCCTTGTTCGAGGGAGGGGCAAACGGCATGGTTAATCCGCCGTAGCTTTTGCCCCCGGCGCCCCAGAGCGTGATCGGGTTGTCCAGTGGAATCCAGGTGAGTTCGATGTCGAGCGATCTGGCACTATCCGATGCCTTGTAGGCTTCGAGCCAGACACGCTCGATCATGACCTTCTTCTCGCCGACGAACCAGCCGTTTTCAACACCCAGCACGGCGGCAGTCGGGCCGGCCTTCCGGCACACCCAACGCACGAATTCGTTCTTGATATTGTTGCCCGCCCAAAGGTTGTATTCCTTCCCGGCAATGCCGATGTGAGGCCACGTCCAAAAGATACCGTGGTGATGGTAGTGGTCCTTGGAGAAATCGTCGGTAAGCACCTCGCCACCCAGCCCCCAGACCGGATGCACGTAGCAGCCGCGGCGGCGGCGATGGTCCTTCTCGGGAACTCTCTGGCAGGTTATCACGCCGTGGTTGTAGACCAGCACCGGCCGCTTACCTTCCCAAATCGCCAGCGACTTGTCGCTCACTTCCTTGAATTGGAATCCGCTCTGCTCGCTGCCTGGAGAAGCCTTGGCCGCTTCCAGACGAAAACGGCGTGGGGCTTTTGCACCGTCTCGCGGTGGGACGTTGGCGATTAGCCGGCCACTAGCTCTGCCGGCGGTCCCGTCCGGGGCAATGGCCGCCACCAATTGTACCGGAACGATCACCGCCGGATCGTCGACTTCGACCAACTGCCATGCGGCGGACGCGGCCGGTTCAAAACCATCGGGCAGATCGACCGTCATTTCGAGTGGCGCCGGCCCGGCCGGCACCGATAAGATTGGCTGCGGCACGGCGGCAGAAAGCCAGTCGCCCGTGGCGAGAAGCCCGACCAAACCGAGCACGGCCGTTGCCGACAACGTGACATGGGAGTGTGATATCCCGCAACAAGGTTGGAATGCTCTACGCACAAGAAGACTCCCATGGCGATTCACGGTCGGCGCGACGGAGGACAAACTACCCCTAGAAGATCATATTCCACCGGCGACCGCTTGTCATCTCGGGTTGGAGATTACATGCCTGTTTAGCCCGGACGGCTACGTTCGCAGCGCTCCCGACGTGGCCGTCGGGGCTAAACGATTTGGCCGCGGCCCCGGGGCGCGTCACGACTTCTCGGGCTCCGGCTCGGGCTTTTTCGGTGGCTCGGGTTTCTTCTCCGGTTTCGGCGGAGCCAACCGGCCGGACATGAGGTCGTACATCAACACGACCAATACGCTGCCGGGCACACTGTATGTCTCCGTTCGGCCGGCCCGCGCAATGTTCACGCCGATCACCTTGCCGCTCAGATCGACCAGGGGGCCGCCGCAATCGACGGGGCGCAGCACGGTATCGTGCTGAAGGACCGCTGGAAAATCGGCATGACGGCTGCTGATACCCACGCCGGAGCGGTTCTGCATCTCGCGTTTGCGCGTTGCGGCCGTCACCAGCTTGGTGAGCTTTGCGGAGATATCGAGCGTCTGGTCGCCGCGGCGGATCTTTAACTTGACCTCTTCACCCGGTCGGTGTTTCCTGATGGCGGCGACCAGTTCGATGTTGTTTTTGGCCGGTTTTCCATCGACGTGGGTTATCACGTCGTTCACTTTCAGGCCCGCCTTTTGTGCGGCGCTGTTGGGTAGGACCTTGACGATTCGCGCCCCGCTGTCCCCATCGTTGACGGCCACGCCGAGCACTCCGCTTTCCGGCGGGATCTTTCGCCGCGGAACGCCGATGATTCCCAACGCCAGCGGATCGTCCGCAAACCCTGCCGTGGCAACCCATTGGCCGACCGACGCCTTGTTCACGTTCCATTGGATTATCGGCAGGCCGGCCGCCTCGCCCTTGAGCATGGCCAGATCGAACCGCGGATCGATGCCCACCATGCGTGCCTGGAGTTCGCGTCCGTCGCGAAGGCGGCAAACCGCCGGACCTTTCAGTTCGCTGGCCTTGGTGAGAATCCAACCGTCGGGACCGACAATTGTACCCAGCGAGACGTCCTTCCCGTTGCACTTCACGCGAACCACGCATTTGCTCGGCTCGGCAACCACCTGGCGGAAGGCCACCTTGACCGGGTTGCTGTCCTTTGCGGGCAGATCGGCCTGCCACGATTCCGACTTGACCAGCCGATCCCAGTGTTCGTGGAAGACGTCGACCGCCACGTGAAAGTTCATGCTGGTCGATCCGCCGATGCGGCTGTTGATGCCGATGACCTTCGCGTCCAGATCGAACAGCGGACCGCCCGAGTCGCCGGCAACCAACGGGCAGTCGGTCTGAATAACCGTCTCCTGGGCTCGTAGTATGCGTCCGAGCCGGATGACCGGTGGGCGGCCCGGCTGGTACCCCAACGGATGCCCGGCAACAACGGCCCAGGCGCCCTGTTTCAGGTCGGCCGATTTACCCATCTCGACGAATGGCCACTCGCCCTTGTCGGTGATTTTCATCAACCCGACGTCGGCAGTCTCGTAACTACCCAGCGTGATGCCCTTGGCCGTCTTCCCATCGGCTAGAAAGAAGGTAACCTCCTGGCCGGGTTTGCCGACGACGTGCCCGGCCGTCAGAACGTAGCCGTCTTTGGTTACAATCACTCCACTGCCGCGAGCAGAACCGATTTGAACGCCCACCGTGCATGGCAGCACCTTGGCCACGACTTTCTTGACCTGGTCCTCGACGGCCTTCAGCCCGGCAACGTCCGTTGGAGCCGCTACCGTGACGGCCGGCTTCGGCTCGGCCGCCTCGCCTCCCGCGGACACCGCAAGCGAAGCCCCAGCCAGCACAATTAGCACGGGCACCAGGCGGCTCAGGGTCGTCAAGCGTTTGTAAGGCATAACCCCCATTATGATCGAGATAGGCTCGCTGGGCAAGCAGAAAACCGTACTTACTCAAACTGCAAGGAGGGGAGTCCGAAAATGGGGACTGGCTCCGTCACGGGCTGGTTT
>JAUWJC010000549.1 GCA_030607895.1 Pirellulales bacterium | reverse complement strand
CGGCCCACTTGATGCCATAGCGGTCCCCGCCGCTTCAGAAAATCGGTGAGACCCTGCCCGGACGAGCTAATCTCGCCGCGAACCCAAGCGTCAAGATCCTTCCAAAGCGTCTCGATCGCAACATGGGTCAAATACTCGGCGCCTTGCATCGGCGGAACGCTCAAGAGCATTGCGTCCTGTTCCGGCGATTCGGGCGGCGGGATTTGGCCGATTTCGGCACCGGCGTTCTGGGGAGCATGGCAAAGTTCCGGCAGGTAGCGGCCGGCTAAATCACGCCAATACGCAAACGACGGCGCCAACGGGGCTTCAAGCTTCTCCGTGGCCAGTGCAAAAAGCCCCTCCGGCTGACTGGATGCAAATGCCTTGGCCACCCTGTCCAGCCGGCCATTTGGAACTGTGTCCAATGCACTATCAGGGAGGCCGCCCGGTTGTTCCGTCGATTCAACAACGGCAATGCGGCCAGACGGCGTGAAGACCAGTTCGAGATTCATCAATGGGCAGTAGTTGGAATCTTCCGCGCACCATGCGCACATGTTTTGGGTCCGTTTAGCCGCCGCGGCCACGCGGCGATGGTTGTTCCCCGACGTGGCCGTCGGGGCTAAACGGTTTTGGTTACGGTCCCTGTACCACCACCAGCGCCGCGAGCAGTTTTTCGCTGGGTATTCCCGGCGGCAGAACGGCCAGGGCGTACTGGGCAATCGTCCGATTGTAGTCGGTCAGTGTTCGCAGAAAGGCCAGCGCCGCGTCGGTCTGCCGGCGGATGCACTCCAGCGAACGGCCGATCGGCCGACTGCCGGCCTGAAGACCCGCGAAGGCGCCTGCCCGGGCAGTATCGGCTTCCACCACGGCCGCGGCATGGTTCTGCACGCTGTCGGCCAGAGCGGGAATGGTTACAGCCAGGCGGCGCATCGGCCACGAGTGAGCCAACTCGCTGGGTTGGACGTCAAGCCGCGGCAGATATCTGCCCGAATGGGGTACCGTGGACGGCAACAGCCAGGCCGAATCCACGGGCCGATTCACCAGTCGCGTAAGCTCGTATTGCGACTCGATCAAATCGACGTGCGACTCGAACAGATCGGCCTCGGCTGCCGATCTGGCTGCCTGAAGCCGCTTTGTTGCCGTTGGAGAGAGCGCCGTTGGAGAGAACATTGCCGAACGATCTTGCGGTACACTCGGTACAAGGCCTTCGAGCAACTCGGCTTGCTCGGAAAACACCTGGTACTCTGCTGCCCGTTGCCGGGCGAGCCAGAAAGCACCGATCGCCCGCAGGCAGTCGCCGTTGGGTTGCATCCGTGGGCACTCTGTCAGGCAATCGGCCAGGGTGATCGACTCGCGGAGTTCGTCGGGCAGGTCCCGGTCCCAGTGCAAGGGGAGAGCCAGGTGCTTCGCCTGGGATGCCGGTGTTGCCCCGACCAGGGCCGGGTAAAGGCCCGCATGGCGTGGTTCCGTCGCCCCTTGCTCGTTGATGGCCGGCTTGTTCGTAGTTCTTATACTGGGGACCGATGGCGTCGCGGGCAGGGGCGCAATGGGCCCGTCCAACTGCTTGGATCGATCTAACTTCTTGGGCCGATCCGACTGCTTGGGCCGATCCGACTTCTGGTCATCCCGCGGGGGGGCCAGCGTGGGCCTGTCCCGTTTGGGCAATGAAGGCGGTATCTGTTGCGGTCGATCGGGCACGGCCGAACCGGGCTTGGGTGTGGATTGTTTCGGCGTCTCTCCCTTCGGTTTGATTAACATGGCCACCAGGGCCGGGCCGCTGGTCGGCTTGCCGATCACCGCCAAGGCGTAATCGACTATGTCGTGGTTGTAGTCGCGCACCGAGCCTATCAGGCCGCGGCGCTGCCGTGCCACTTGAGCCATGCAAGAAAGGACCACCTCCAGGTTTGTCTGATCGAGCCGATAGTCCTCGCAGGCCGCCTTCAAAGCTTCCTCGGCAGCCTGAACCGCCGAGGATCGAACGTCGATAGCCCGGCGACGGATCGGCAACGTGCGGCTGATAAGCCTAACCCGGCCGGGCGCGGACCGCACCGAGAATATCTCGTCGAAATGCGTATGATAAGGTCCGACGTGCGGCTGATCGGTGGGTAGCGGCAGCGGGTCTCCGGCCGGTAGCAACGCCAATTCAGCCAGCTCGTACTGTGCCGTAATGACGGCCAGTTCGGCCTCCTGGAGCGACGCGGCAGCCGACGCCCGAACGGTCCGCAGAATCTCCTCGTCCCGGGAGCGGACCTGGAATTGTCCGAGCCACTCGACCTGCTGAAAAAGCGCGTGATATTCGGCCGCCGCCGCCGCCAGGTGCCAATAGGCGTGTGTTACGTCGAGTTGGCGTTGTAGATCATGGGCAGTGGAAAGGGCATCCAGCAGCGCAAGCCGACGGCCGCTCAGTTTGCTTCCGTCAGGCTGCCTGAACATCTTGGCTATCGTCCGCGGCGGTGCGATGTCCTGTCCGTCCGGCCGAACCGGCACCAAGGGGTCTTTGTCGGGCCCGACCGGCTTACCTGGCGGAATCGACTCGGTCGGTGACGCTGACTCGGTCGGCAAGGCTGATTCCGGCGGCGACTTGGCAGCGTCCCCAGCGGTGACCGGTGATTTGGGCCGTGCAATCGGGGTTGGCGTCGGAGATGAACCAGCCTCGGCGGCCGATTTCGGCAACTCGCCGGCCGCCGACCAGGCCGGTGCAACGTCCGGTACTGCAATCTTCGGCGCTGCAATATCCGAAACCTGACCAAACAGAAGACCACTCAGCAGCAGGGGGGCCAAGCACATGAAAAACACCTCGCGGCGGGAGACGTTGGGCGGAGCGGAGTTATCACAAACCCATAAGGTGACATCTCCAGCCTTTTCCGTCAATGCGGATGAGTCAGGGCTCTTCCGTTGGGTGCAAGTCGGGGTTTGCGCGGGGTTTGTGGAAGTGGTATAAGTCAAGAGCGGTTTTTGGTGGGGGGCGGTGATTGTTTTTCAATTTAGG
>JAUWJC010000480.1 GCA_030607895.1 Pirellulales bacterium | reverse complement strand
TGACCACTGACCACTGACCTCAGAAAACTTACCACTGACCACTGACCACTGATAACTTCCCGGCACGGCAAGAAAGGGCGACATTCACCATGCCAAAGCGCGACGACATCAAGAAGGTAATGATTATCGGCTCCGGGCCGATAGTCATCGGTCAGGCGTGCGAATTCGACTACTCGGTCACGCAGGCCTGCAAGGCGCTTCGCGGTTTTTGATACGAGATTTTGCTGGCCAACTCCAACCCGGCCACGATCATGACCGATCCAGGCACGGCCGACATCACCTACATCGAGCCGCTTACATTGGAGACGATGACGGCAATCATCGCAAAAGAGAAGCCCGACGCACTGCTGCCGAACCTGGGTGGGCAGTCCGCTCTGAACCTCTCTTCGGAACTTGCCCGGGCGGGAGTGCTTGAAGAACACGGAGTGAAGGTAATCGGCGTTCAGGTCGACGCCATCGAGCGGGGCGAGGACCGGCTGGCGTTCAAGGAGACCATGAACCGGCTCGGCATCGAAATGCCCGAGAGCGAGGTCGCCCATACGGTCGAAGAGGCCGAGAAGGTTGTCGAGAAGATCGGCCTTCCGGCGGTCATTCGGCCGGCCTACACCATGGGCGGCACCGGCGGCGGATTGGTCTACAACATGGAGGAGTTCAGAACCGTCGCCGCGCGAGGGCTTGCCGCCAGCCTGGTCGGACAGATTCTCGTCGAGGAATCGGTGTTGGGCTGGGAAGAACTCGAGCTGGAAGTCGTCCGCGACGCCAAGAACCAGATGATCACCGTCTGCTTCATCGAGAACGTGGATGCCATGGGCGTACACACGGGCGATTCGTTCTGCACCGCCCCCATGCTCACCATCGACCCCGAGCTTCAACAGCGTCTCCAAAAGCACTCCTACGACATTGTCGAGGCCATCGAGGTTATCGGCGGAACGAACATCCAGTTCGCCCACGACCCGAAAACCGGCCGGGTCGTTGTAATCGAGATCAACCCGCGGACCTCGCGCTCCTCGGCGCTGGCATCCAAGGCGACGGGTTTCCCCATTGCCTATGTCTCCGCGCTGTTAGCCGGCGGGCTGACCATGGACGAGCTTCCCTACTGGCGCGACGGCGGGTTGGAGAAGTACACGCCGTCGGGCGACTACGTGGTGGTGAAGTTCGCCCGCTGGGCCTTCGAAAAGTTCGAAGGGCTCGAAGACAAGTTGGGGACCCAAATGCGTGCCGTCGGCGCGGCGATGAGCATCGGAAAGACCTATAAGGAAGCCTTCCAAAAGGCGATCCGGTCGCTGGAGATCGGGTGTTACGGGCTGGGGTTTGCCAGGGATTTTCACGAACGGCCGCTTGACGACCTGATGGGCATGTTGGCCGAGCCTTCCAGCCAGCGGCAGTTCATCATGTACGAGGCCCTTCGCAAAGGCGCCGACGTGCAAACGCTCCACGAGAGAACCTACATCAAGCCCTGGTTCATCGAGCAGATGAAGGAGCTGGTCGAGTTGGAGGAAGAAATCCTCAAGCACAAAGGCGGCACGCTGCCGGACGAGTTGCTTGTGCAGGCCAAGAAAGACGGCTTTGCCGACCGGTATCTGGCCTATCTGCTCGATCTTTCGGAGCGAGATATTCGCCAACGACGCAAGGCACTGGGGGTGGTCGAAGGCTGGCATCCCGTGCCGGTAAGCGGAGTGGAAAACACCGCGTACTACTACTCAAGCTATAATGCACCCGACCAGACGGAGGTTTCACCAAACCGGAAGATCATGGTGCTCGGCGGCGGTCCGAACCGCATCGGGCAGGGTATCGAGTTCGACTACTGCTGCGTTCACGCCGCCTTCGCCATACGCGACGAGGTGTGCGAGTCGATCATGGTCAACTGCAACCCCGAAACCGTCTCGACCGACTACGACACCTCGAACAAACTTTACTTCGAGCCGCTTACGGTCGAGGACGTGCTGAGCATTTACGAGAAAGAGAAGCCGGAAGGCGTGATTGTACAGTTTGGCGGCCAGACGCCGCTGAACCTTGCGGCCGAGTTGGCCGCCGCCGGCGTGAAAATTATCGGCACTCAGCCCGAGGCTATCGAACTGGCCGAGGACCGCGACCGCTTCCGCCGGATAATGCGAAAGCTGGGGATTCCCCAGCCCGAGTCGGGTATGGCCAGCAACCTCGACCAGGCGCTGAAAATCGCCGAGCGGATCGGCTACCCGCTGATGGTTCGCCCTTCGTTCGTGCTGGGCGGCCGGGCGATGATGGTCGTGCACGACGAGGAGATGCTCAAGCGGTACGTTGCCGCCGCGGTGGACGTTTCGCCCGAACGGCCCATTCTCATCGACAAGTTTCTGGAGAACGCCATCGAGGTCGAGGCCGACGCAATCGCCGACGGCGAGGACGCCTTCGTGCCGGCCGTAATGGAGCACATCGAGTTGGCGGGCATTCACTCGGGCGATTCGGCCTGCGTGATTCCACCCATCAGCATTCCGCCGAAGCATATCGACACCATCCACCAGTACAACCGCAAGATCGCCATCGAGTTGAACGTGGTGGGACTGATGAACATCCAGTACGCCATCTACCAGGACACGGTGTACATTTTGGAGGCCAATCCACGGGCGAGCCGCACGGTGCCGCTGGTTTCGAAGGTCTGCAACATCCCCATGGCCCGAATCGCCACGCAAGTGATGCTTGGCAGGAAGCTTTCCGAGCTGGGGTTGGGGCGGAAGTCGATCCCGCACTTCGGCGTGAAGGAAGCGGTCTTCCCTTTCAACATGTATCACGAGGTCGATCCGTTGTTGGGCCCGGAGATGCGCAGCACGGGCGAAGTGTTGGGGATGGCCGATTCGTTTGGCCTGGCCTTTTACAAGGCCCAGGAGGCGGCCCAGCAGCAATTGCCGTTGGAGGGCACCGTGTTGATTACCGTTGCCGACCGCGACAAGCCGGCCACGATCGAGGTTGCTCGCCGTTTTGCGGAACTCGGTTTCAAGATTGTGGCGACTCAGGGTACTCAGGAGTTCCTGGCGAAGCACGGGATCGCCTCGGAAGCAATCCTAAAAACCCGCGAGGGGCGGCCCAACATAGCCGACGCCATTACCGACGGCGACATCCAACTGGTCATCAACACGCCGCGCGGCAAAGCGAGCAAGGCCGACGACTCGTACATCCGCACCACCGCCATCAAGCGCAAGGTTCCATACGTAACCACATTGGCCGCGGCCGTAGCCGCCGCCAAGGGCATCGCCGCCTTCCGCAAAGGGCACGGACAAGTCAAGAGTTTGCAAAGCTATCACGCCGATATCAGGTAGAGTTGAGAGTTGAAAGTTGAGAGTTGAGAGTTGAGGGTTGAAAGTTGAGAGTTATCAGTGTTTTTGGGAACACCGCTTGGAAACGAGGTGAACCATCAACCTTCAACCATCTCAAACTGTAAGCGGTCAGTGGAAAATGGGGACTGGCACTGGGGTGTTGAAAACTCGGTGCAAATATCGGCCGGAAGTGCGGGAAAAACCGTAGCCGCGAGGTGCCTGGCCCCTTTTTCCACGGTACTCGGTATTCGCCGTCCGAAAAAGGGGACAGGCACCGTCGGCAAACCGAAAACTCTCGTGAAAACCAGCCCGTGACGGAGCCAGTCCCCATTTTCGGACTCCCCTCCTTACAGTTTGAGAACCATCAACCTTCA
>JAUWJC010000271.1 GCA_030607895.1 Pirellulales bacterium | reverse complement strand
CAATTTGTGCGAAGCACCCTTCGGGCCGTGCCGGCAAATTAAACCTGGTCCCTGTTTAGGTGACTTTGTGCATTAGCCGGATTGGGCAGACTGGGAAATAAAAATAAGCGGCCTTTCCGCCAATTGCACGCGAGATGGGCACACGCTTTGCTCGCAAAAAATCGGCGGCCCCGTTGTCTCGGCCGGTTGCAATCCCACGGGCTTTAACATATAATTGAAATATGATGTGTTTCTAGCGTCATGCAGTCGGGCGGTTCCGGTCTTTCACACTGAAAGGGTTACAACTGATGAAAAGCCTCGTTGCAGCAGCCGTAATTGTTTTGTTGGTTTCTTCGACTGCGTCCGCTTGGACGTATGTCGCCTACTCCCCCGTGGTCGTGCCGGTGCCGATGCCCTATGTGGTGAACTACTGCCCGACCGCTCCGGTGTGTGCAAGTTGCACTCCGGTATGTGCAAGTTACACTCCGGCATGTGTATACCGGCCGGTGGCGGTTCCCAGCTACACCGTAATGCGGCCGGCTCCTGTTGTTTACTACGCACCGCCGGTACCTGTGTTCTACGGGCCTCCAGCCGTGGTTCGCTACAAGGTTTACTATCCCGGTCAGCCGGTGCGGAACGTGCTTCGGGCAGTGTTGCCGTAGCTCGGTGATCGGTAGGCGACGTTCATTAGTTCTCAAACATCCGAACAGGCCCACGGTTTGTGTTCCGTGGGCCGTTTCTTTGCGCCTTTGTTTGAAGTCCCTGCATGGGGTTGGGAACGGGGCATCTACTTCACATCAGCGTCACGGTCGTTGGTCAGCAGGAAGAAGTGGCGTCCTTCGGCGGGAACTTCGAGGGTCAGCGTCTTCTGGAAGTCACCCTCCAGGACAACCTTCTTCGCAGTAAGATCAAAGAGCCGGAAAGACAGTTTTCCAGGCGGGAAGTTCTGTAGGATGATGCCCGGCGGCCGTTTCGGCCCTGTGGATTCGGACGCGGCGGATTCGGACGCGGCGGATTCGGGCACGGCGGACTCGGGAGGCTCGGCCGCGTTGAACACGGAAATGTGCGCGAGCTTGGTTTCCGTCTTCCAGCCGGTCAGCGGCATGGGCGTGCGGGCCTCCGACGCAGGGCCCTCGATGTACATCGCGCGACCACCGTAATGGGCGGCAATCCGTGTGTCCCGGCCGGGAATATGAAAGCCGATGCAGTCGCCCTTCTTCGCACTGATCGGCTCCTTCAGCGAGAACCGGTTCATTCCAACCTTCGTCATCTCGGCCAGCTTGCTCTGACCGACGAGCGTCAGCGTGCCATGGTCGAATGGCATCAGTCTCGGGCACGCTCGGCGATAGATCCGCAATTGGACGGCACCCGGCTTGACGCACTCCACCTCCCATGTGTCCAGGACCGTGTCGCGCTGGACAAGCTGCACGGTGTCGGCGAACGTGTATGGGCCGCCCAGCGTGGTGCGGTGGTGTCGGCCGGCCGGGTCACGCTTCTCGATGAAGGCCAACAGCGTGCGGCGGTCGTCGGTCCAGGAGTAGTTCGCAGTCAGCCCGTCCGGCAGTTGCAGCGGCATGTGGGCCTTCAACTCGTCGGGCATCTTGCCGCCGTCGGAGACGAACCCCGGGCGGCGGAACGGCCCCCTGGCGTCGATCGTATGCAGCGTTCCCGGCGGAACAGGACCGTCCTCCCAAACACAGACGTACTCCAACGGGATACCGGCCAGGGCGTTTTCATATAGGAACAGCTCGGCGCGGCCCGGGTCGGGTATGTACATCGACTCTTTACCAACACGCAACGCAAGCCGCGGCGTGGCAAACGGCTTCGACCAGTCGACTGCCTGGCGCACTTGCTCCAAGACAACCCGCTCGTCCTCCACCACGCGCTCCTCCCAACTGACCATGACCGGGTTGCGATAGACCAGCCCGGTGTAGACCGTCTGGCGGACCCGCAGCCGGTATCGGTCCAGGTGCGAATCGGCCGTCATGAACCCCCAGAACAGCCCCTCGGCCATGTACACGTCGCCCAGCGCGGCCAGTTTGAACTGCACGCCGATGGCCTCGGGTGCATAATGATCCATGCCGTAGTTCCGCATCCCGCCGATCACCGGCTTCCAACCCTGCTTGCGATAGTAATTCGGGTCTTGTTCGAGGTAGCCGATAGGTTCGCACAGGAACAAGTGGTTCTTGTCGCGGGCGCGTATCTGGTCGTATGCTGCGTTGACGAACGTCTTGCCGCAACGCCTGTCGCCCTCGCCCGATGCGGTCAGGCTCAAGATGGCCGTCTCGTCGCCGAAGATGGTGGTGAAATGCTCGTGATATTCGTCGGCCATTTTGTAGAGCTTGGATTTCGGGTCCTTGTAATCGGACCGTTTGTATCCGGCTTCGACAAATCGAGCGTAGGGCTCCAGCGGCGTACCGAAGGAAAACGCAATCGGGTAATGGCTCAGTGCGACCTGGACGTGCAGTCCGTGGCTTCTGGCAGCAGCCAATATCAGTGCAAGCTGTTCGGCGCCGTGCGGGGTGATCCGCCCGCCGCAATTGAACCGCTCCCACCACAGCCAGCCCGCACAGATGTGAGTGGCGGACCAGCCGCATCGGGCAAGGTACGCATAGTCCGCGTCCAACTCCTGCTCGGTGAGCGATTCCCAGAAGTGGTAGTCGTAATCGGGCGTCTTTCGGCCGGCGTGTACTGCGTCCCACTGTTTCTGGCCGTGCAGCGGCGACTCGCCCGGCGTGCCGATGCGCTTGAACATGTACTGACCGCGATACGAGCCGGTGGCCGGGCCGATCGGCTTTCCGCCGTCGGTCAACAGCCGCAGCTTCGGGTCGTAGCCCACAAACTTGCCGTCGGTGATGTGGACCCTCAGCGTCGAGTCGGCCGTCTTTCCGCCCTGTTTCCAAGTGGCGCGAAGCCGGACCTTGTGCTGTCCCGCCGGAAGTCTCCGGACGATCGCCTTCCAGATACCGTTCCCCCGTTCCGTAAGTTTGATCGGCATCTTGCCGACCGACGCCGTCAACTCGACTGTGTCTTTGCCAAGCCGATTGGCATTCTCGTCCAGCACCACTGCGTAGATCGGCGTCCCTTCGCGATCGGCCCTTTCGGTTGTGCGGATGATCGGCAGAGAGGGCACGATCACCGGACGCCCGTTCAGTCGCAACCGAAAGACCACTTCGGCCTGCTCCTTCGGGTCCTTCGTCCACGTCTCGACGAAGAAATGGAACTCGGCGAAATGGTGGCCGTAGCCCTTCTTGCGATAGAGGTTCAACACATCAACGGTTAGCTTACCCGGTCCCGATTGCCAAGGGCTCGTGTACAACGGCTCGCCCGTTCGACCCTTCACGACTACGAACAACTGCCAAGGGTGGGTAGCCTCGGACACCTCCAACTCGGCGATTGGGTGTTGCTGGATGTGGAACTGAAACGGCGGCAGCGAAACGTGGCCGCACTCGTACTTCGGGTCCTTCTTGACAAAACGCGTGAACTGGTCGTCCACATCGGCCAGTTCGTCGGTCGGGCCGACGTACCACCGCGACACTTGCTTTCGGCCGGTCAACAGCAGCGGCGATTCAGACGAGTAACAAATCACCGCGTCCTCCACGCCGGCCTTTCTGTCGAGCCAGACCATCGCCCGGTTGAAGACCCAGGACTTGCGCATACCGTGATACGGTTGCCTCCGACCGCCGTAGACCGGCGGCAGGACGGTCATGCGTCCAGATCGAATCCCCTGGTACCGCTCCTGCCGACCGCCGCGGATCAGGTAGACGTCCCCGTGATCGTAGTCGGACACGGAGCGTGGCACGGGCGGCTTGGCGGCCGCTGCCGCGGTCAAGGCCCAGGTGGACAACAACAGCCCAATAATTGTTCTTCCGAATTGCATTGTCGTGGCTCTTCGATCTGTGGTCTCGAACTGATTGGTGGACTCACACGGCAGCCCATATCTTACACCCGCCGGGCTCGGATTTCAAATCACCCCTCATCCCTCACTTGCCGGCCTCGGTCTCATCGAGCGAGCGGAGCAGTTCGATCCGGTCGAAGAGTGCTGCGCCGCCCATTGCCGTCGGAGCGATGCCCGTCAGTGTGAAGCTGCCGAAATCCTTCCAGAGGTCACGGGTAACGACTACCCACTGCTCGGGTGCGTTGGGTGAGACCTCGACGGCCTGCCAGCCGGTGGAGTTGTTGCCGCTATAGTAGCGGCGGAGTGCTTTTTCGGCGGGCGGCCAGTTGCCGTCGGCGGCCAGTTCGATCATCACCCCTTGGCCGCCACGCGACTTCCAGGCGAACCGCATGTAGCGGAACTGGCCCGGCTCGGGATTCTCGGCAATGCGATACTCCCAGCCGGGGATCCGCAAGTTGAAACGTTGCAGCGGAGTGACGACAAGCGAGGCCTTTCCAGAGCACGGATCGACCGAGTCGAGCCGGACGGTTCCGCCGCCGGAAGCAAGCAGCTTGACCAGTTCGGGATCGTCCTCGAACAGCACGACCGCGGGCGGTGGGAGCGGGCCGAGGGTCTCGCGCAGAAAGGCAACCAGGTCGGCCACGTTTTGCGGGCTGACCTCCTTTTCCAGTTCCTCGGGCATCATCGACAAGGGCGACGCGGCCATCTCGTCGATATCTTTTCGGAGGATTACCTCCTCGACGCCCTCCTCCTTTCGCAGCGTGATGCTGGTTGCCGTCTCGGCGGACAGCACACCGGTGAATATCCGGCCGTCCTCGGTAATTACCGTGTAGTTACGGTAGCCGGTGGTTATTTGGCTGTTCGGATCGAGGATGTCGGAGACCAGCGTTTCGTCGGCCCGATTGTTCACGGCCGACAGGTCGGGTCCCACCTCGAATCCTTCTCCCTTCAGTTTGTGGCACTTGGCGCACTGGTCGTCGTAGACGAGCTTGCCGCGCTTGGCGTCGCAGGGACCGGTCAGTGCGGCCCGATATCGGGTGAGCACTTCGGCGAGGCGTTTGTCGCTTGTTTGGCTGGACAGGAGCGATTTGGCCCGATCGCGGATTTTGGCGTCGGGGTTCTCGCGCAACTGGAGGCGGCGCGGGGCGTCCAGTCCGGAGGGGAGCACGGTGCCCGTCTTCACGGCGTCCAGCAGCCCGGCCAGTCGATTCTGCCGGCTAAAGATCGCGTCCAAAACGGCGTCCTGCATCTTGGGCGTATAGGCTTGCCAGTTGGCCAGCAGAATCGAGGTGACTTGAGGATTGTCGGCCGAGGAGATTGTCCCGACGGCCGCTAGTTGGACTTCCAGCGGCTGCCGAGCATCGAGCAATTCCTCGACGGTTGCGAGCAATTCGTCGGCCGGAGCACTCTTCAACAGGCGGATGGCGGCCACGCGTTGGGGGACGGGACGTTTCTCGTCGAGCGCGGTTTTTCCGGCCGCGGCAAGCGCCTTTTTCATCCCCTTGCTTTGATTTAGCTTCACCAACCCGGCCACCGAAAGCGAGAGTTCCTGAAGCTCCGCCGAGCGGTTTTCGAGCAGACGACCGAGTGCCTGCTGACCGGCCGAAGACTTCAGCATCTTCGGCTTCCCACGCTTGAGTCCTTCAATCAGGCCCTTCAGACAGGCAACCTGTAGCGGTCCGGCATCCTTGTTCTTGGCAGCGGCGCCCTTGGCAGCGGCGCCCTTGGCAGCGGCAACCGTCGCCACCAGGCGGCCGATTTGAGCGTCGGTGTGCCGGGCGCCCACGGTGGAGGCCAGCGGATGCAACAGCGCCGGGCCACCGGGCGAGTCGGCCCCCTTTTCCAGGATTTCGCCCAGCAGCCGGTCGGCCGAATCGACCGACGAACTGACGACGGCCGCCTGCATCCAACGTTCGTTGCCGCGCCGCATTGCCAGCGACGCCAGCGCGTCGACCGCCCGCCGGTCTTTGCTCTGGCCAAGCGTGTAGGCCAGTTGCAGCCGCACACTAGGATCGGAATCATCGACCATCTTGATGATTTTTTCCAGCAGGCCGGGCGTGCCGTCCAACCGGTTCTCGGCCAGGCGCAGCGCGTGCATTCGGACGGCGTAATGCGGATCGGCCAAGGCATGCTCGATCGAGGCCGGCTCCAGCGAGCCGAGTCCGTCGAGCGTGTAGATGGCGTGGAGCCGCGACTGGGGCGTTTTGCCCTTGCGGACCAGAACCGCCAGAGCCGCGGCGGCCGTTTTGTCGGCCCGCTCGACCAGCAGCCGTTG
>JAUWJC010000485.1 GCA_030607895.1 Pirellulales bacterium | reverse complement strand
CCCAAGAACTCGTCGCTTTGAACCAGGCCTCAGTTACTGACTACTGATAACTGATAACTGATAACTCCATCCCAAAACCGCAGTTTGTGACCGCGTCGAGCATATCTACCGGCGACGCATGATTTGCTGAATGCTGCGTCGGTCTTCGGCCTTTTTCATGGCTTCGCGTTTGTCGTGGCGCTGGCGGCCGCGGCAGATTCCCAAAAGGACTTTCGCCCGACCTCGCTTGAAATACATCTTCAGCGGCACCAGCGTGAGTCCTCGCTCTAACGCCCGACCGGCAAACCTATCGATCTCGCGGCGGTGCAGCAGGAGTTTTCGCGGGCGGCGGGGCTGGTGGTTGAAGCGGTTGGCCTCGACGTACTCGGCAATGTCGCATCCAATCAGCCAGACCTCGCCGTTCTTGACCCGGCCGTAGGCTTCGGAAAGCGAGACCTTACCGGCGCGCAGGCTCTTCACCTCACTTCCGGCCAGCACGATGCCGCATTCGAGAGTATCGATGACCGTGAAATTATGCCGCGCCTTGCGGTTCTGCGCGATCGGCCGCTCGTTGGGGTTTTCCTTGGCGGCACCCTTCTTCTTGTGTTTCCTGGCCGTGGTTGGGGTTCCTTGGGATTTCTGATTTCTGATTTAGGATTTCTGATTTGGGATTTGGGACGTTGCGAAGCCGCAAGCGATTGAATTCGCCCTTCCGCCTTTCCTTGGATTGCCATTTCCTGGATAATACACCGTTCTGGTCAGCACGATCTCCACCCTTATTTTGCCGTTTTGGACGCCCGATTTCAAGCTCAACCATGGGAATTGCACCGCTGGATGCTGAACTGTCGTCACCGGCGGTGGAAACCCACCTGCTCGGCCTGATCGATTTTGCGACCGCCCTGGCACTGCAAGAGCGGCTGGTCCGACGAATCGGTGCCCGCGACGACGGCCAGATATGCCTGCTATTGTGCGAGCATCCGCCGATCATCACGGTTGGCCGGTCGGGCTCGGCGGGCGATATTCTGCTCGAGTCGGACCTGCTTCGCAAGCGCCGGATCGAGGTCCGCTGGGTAAAGCGCGGCGGCGGATGCCTGGTCCACGCGCCCGGTCAACTGGCCGTCTATCCGATTGTCCCCTTGCGGTGGCACGGTTTCTCGGTGGGTGAATATCTCGACCGTTTCCAGGCCGGCGTTCTCAATACGCTCGATGAGTTGGGCTACCGAGTCAACGGCCATTCCGACCGGCACGGCATCAGCGGCCGCACCGGCCAACTGGTCGCCTTCGGCGTGGCGGTCCGCAACTGGGTTACCTGCCACGGGGCATTCATCAACGTCTCTCCGCCGATGGGCCTGTTCCGGCTGGTGCGGACGGGTGCAGGACCGAAAAAGGGACCAGGTTTAATTTGCCGGAACGGCCCGGAGGGTGCTTCGCACAAATTAAACCTGGTCCCTTTTTCGGCCCGAATGAGTTGCCTGATGGCCGAACGGCGTCAGCCGACCAAGATGACCTCGCTACGCGCCGCGTTGATCCGACAACTGACCGAGTCGTTCGGCTGCGATCGCTATCACCTTTACACCGGCCAGCCGCTGCTTAGGAGAGTTGAGAGTTGCGAGTTGAGAGGTGATATTGCGAAGCCGCAAGCGGCCGGCTTCATCCTTCCGCCTTCCGCCTTCATTATGACACACACACAACGCCTACCCCGATGGCTGAAGCGAAACGTGCCCAAAGGCGGTGCAACTCGCTCGACCGACAAGCTCATCAAAGAACTGGGCCTGGCCACTGTGTGCGAGCACGCCCGATGCCCCAACCGGATGGAGTGCTACGCCCGCAAGACGGCCACGTTCATGGTGCTTGGCGACGTCTGCACGCGTGGATGTGGCTTCTGTAATATCTCGACAGGCAAGCCGCGGCCGGTCGACCCGGACGAGCCGCGTCGCGTGGCCGAGGCCGCCCGGCGGTTGGGGCTGCGGCACGTGGTTGTCACCGCCGCCGCACGCGACGATCTGTCCGACGGCGGCGCCGAGCATTTCTGTCGGGTGATAAGCGAGATTCGCCGGCTGGGAGAAATGACGGTCGAGGTGCTGCCGTCCGATTTTGGCGGTAATCGGGCAGCCGTTGATCGGCTTGTCGATGCGGCGCCGGAGGTCTACAACCACAACGCCGAGACGGTGCCCCGATTGTACCGGGCAGTCCGCGGCCCCAAGCCCGACTACCGCTGGACGCTCGAAATGTTCCGCCGGATCAAGGCGCGAAATCCGGCGATTAGAACCAAGACCGGGCTGATGCTCGGATTGGGCGAGACGCGCGACGAGCTTCTGGATGCGCTGGCCGATCTGATCGAGGCCGGCTGCGAGATGCTCACGCTGGGGCAGTACTTGCAGCCCTCGCCCAACCAACTGCCGGTAGTTCGGTTCGTGCCGCCGGAGGAGTTCGACGAGTTGGGCCATGCCGCCCGGCTGATGGGCTTCAAGCAAGTGGCCAGCGGACCGCTGGTCCGCTCCAGCTATCATGCCGATGAGATGATTGAGAGTCGAGAGTTGAGAGTTGAGAGTTGAGCAGCCATGCGACGCTATGAACTCATTGCGCCGGACTTGGAATTCGACCGGCAACAAATCGTGCTGGGCTTGTGGTTGCTGAAACGGGGCGATCGGACCGTGGCCGGCGAGCCGGTCGTCGAGTTGTTGGCCGGCGAGCCGGTGGTCGATCTGCCGGCACCGGCCGACGGTGTGCTGGTCGAAAAGCTCGTTGGCGAAGACAAGCCGGTCACCCCGGGCCAATGCCTGGGGATCATCGAGTGGCAAGAAGACGAATGATCCGAGCCGCGATGAACTATCAGCCGGCGACCAACTCGAGCGTTGCCCACAGGCTGGGGTCTTCCTGGTAGGGCATGGGGCTGCCGGCCGTTAGGGTCTGTTGGCCCAACTCGCGGTCGAGCACCGCGTAGGTGAATCCCAGACGGGGATGCTCGGCCGGGTCGAAGCCGGTTAGCGCTTCGGCCGATATGAAGGCTTCCAGCAGGTATCCGTCGGATCGCTTTTCGCTTTGGACTTGAAGCGATCCGTTGGGGATGGCTCGCGGTTGCTCCCTGGCACGGTTGATAGGTAGCCAACGTGCCAGTGGTTTGTCGGACCGGCTGCCACCGCCGGCCGGCAGAAAGATGAACCGGTGACAGAACCGCCCGGCCCGGTGGATGTTGTGAACATCGCGGGTGTCGATCCAGATTTGCAGGCCGTCGCTATCGGTCAGCCTCGACTCGCGACACCAGGGTTGCTGTTGTTTGCCCTCGACGCGCACCGCGAATACCAGCCCCGAGTTGCTCCAGCCGACTCGAACGTCGGCAAAAACCTGCTGTCCTTCCAGTTCGGCCAGGTTGACCAGCCGGTACTCTTCGTCCAGCCCGGCCCCCTCGGCACTCCAGGCCGGATCGCGCAGGCGGCACGGCAGCGAGAAGCGAAAAAGGCATCGGGTCGGTATGAGTGGATTGGACATTGGGTAGTTGATAGTTGCTGACACTAACGTTTTCTATGTGGGCGGCCTGACGCCCGCCAATGACGCGCAGACCTGAAGGTTGTGTAGCCAATGGGGGTGGTATTGGCTTTGGGTGAGTCGGTGGGCGGGGCTCTGG
>JAUWJC010000054.1 GCA_030607895.1 Pirellulales bacterium | reverse complement strand
CTCCCACGCCCTTCGCTGCGCTCAGGGACGTGCCACCCAATTGATCAAGTTATTGTGTTACAACTCCTTAGAGGAACCTTTAATATACCACCTCGGCCGCTGGACGCAAGGGCGCAAGCGGCCGGATTTACCGGTTGCGGGTAATCGCCAGCACTTCATCGAGGATTTGGCCGTTGGTGGCGATACCTTCGCCGGCATGGATCGTTGCTCGGCCCTGCCAGTCGGTGAAGGTGCCGCCCGCTTCCTCGAGGATGGGTAACAACGCGGCGGCATCCCAAACGGCCATCACCGGATCGACCATCAGATCGGCCCTGCCCGTGGCTACAAGCATGTACCCGTAGCAGTCGCCCCAAGTGCGGCTCAACCGGGCGGCGGCCTGGAGTTTGTCGTAGACTTCGCGGCGGCCAAGTTGGTCGAAGCCGAGCACCTCGCTGGTAACGAACAGTCCTTCCGAAAGGCGGCGGCAGTTGGAGACCCTTGCCGGTCGTGGTGGATTGTCGCCCGAGGCATACCAGGCCCCCTGTCCCTTGGTGGCATAAACACACTCGCCGGTTGCCGGGATGAGAATCACGCCCAGCCCGCTTTCTTTTTCGTGTTCCACGCCCACCAACGTTCCGTAGAGCGGCACGCCGTGGATGAAAGATTTGGTGCCGTCGATCGGGTCGAGTATCCACTGGAAGCCGCTAGTGCCCGGCCGTTCGGGAAATTCCTCGCCGAGGATGGCATCGTCGGGAAACGTCTCGGCGATCCGTCGGCGGAGATGCTTTTCCGCCTGCCGATCCGCCGCGGTCACCGGCGAGTCGTCTCCTTTGCGTTGCACTTCCAGGTCGTCGCGGCGGAAGTAATCGAGCGTAATCCGGCCCGCCTCGCGGGCCGCATCGATTGCCAGTTCCAACCGCGAACTGATATCGGATGCGTTTTGATTCATTTGTTCTCGTTCCTGACGCGGCCCGGCTCTGCAACCAAAAACTGTTTAGCCCCGCCGGCAACGGGGGAGTCGTCGCCACGTGGCGGTGGCGGCTAAACAGACCCCACTTTCGCCCCAGTTTACGATTCTAGAATGATAGTGGGGGAGTGCGCAACCAGTGGAGAAGCAGATGAGCAAGAACAAGGCAGGCGCGGCAGAGACGACCGTGGTGATTCTGGCGGCCGGCAAGGGAACCAGAATGGACCGGCGCGAGGTCGGCAAGGTCGGCTTCGAAATCGACTCCGTGCCGGCCATCAATCGGCAGATAAGGGTCTTCAAGCAGAAGGGGTTCACCGGCTTCCTACTGGTGGTCGGGACGAAGGCCGAATCCATACTCCAGACCGTCGGCAAGGAACACCAGGGAATCATCTATGTCTATCAGGAGCCCCAACTGGGTACCGGGCATGCCGCCAAAATGGCCGCCGAATCGCTCCAGAACATCGGGTTTGCCGGCCACGTGCTGGTAACCATGGGCGACAAAATCATTGAAGAAGAGGCGATCGACGCACTGGTGGGCGGCTACGTCAAGCAGCGGGCCGATATGGCACTGCTGACCATCCCCTGCACAAAAGCCACGGAAGGCTCGGTCGGCCGCGTCTTTGTGGGCCCCGACGGGCAGGCCCTCGACATCATCGAAAGAACCGACCGGGCGAGACAGGCCGTCGTCGACGAGTTAGGCAAGAGAATTGCAGGAGGCACAAGCCCAACCGGCCCGGAAATACTCAAAGTTGTAAACAAACACATCAGCCGGCCGGAAAAGCAGGCCGTGGCCGTCCCCGAGTTGATTGCACTGGCCAGGCGTGCAAAGGCCGTCGACGCCCAAAAACTCGACAAGCTGCTGAACTCCAACGGATACAACCTGGAAATTGCCGGAAAAAGATATTCCGCCAGGCAGATCGAACGGCTTTGCAGGAATGTGAATCCCAGCTTGTACCTGTTCCGCGCCGAGGTCTTCTATCGGGGCGTCGGCATGATAGATAACAACAACGCCCAGCGCGAATTCTACCTTACCGACATTGTGCGACTCCTCTCGGGCGTAAGGAACTCCAACGGTAACGGGCAATACAGGGTTCGGGCGGTCCCGGTCGACAATCCCCAGTGCATCCAGGGTTTCAACTCCCCCGACGAGCTTGTGGTAGTCCAGGATTACGTCCGCCGGAAGAAGGCCCAGCGCCACGAATCGCTCGTCTTGGGAGGCCGCGTGCGGCTGAAGTCCGCACAGTACTGCACCGTGCAGCAGTGGATCGGAAGAATCGACCTCCAGAAGCCGAGCCTGAAACGTTGGTTGCGAAGAATCTACGGGCCGAACGAGAGTCTGCACAGACAAAAGTGCAAGGATTTGGCCGACGTGTTGCGCGCGTACGGCAAGCGGTTCGGGTTCGACGAGAAAGTCTGCATCGTTCGGGCACCCGGCCGGATTAACCTGATGGGAAGGCACGTAGACCACCGGGGCGGCACGACCAACTTCCTGGCAATCGATCGCGAGACGATCGCCGTGGCCGGCCGCCGCCAGGACGACGACGTGCTGGCAGTCAACTGCGAGCCGAAGAAGTACAAGCCGGTCCAATTCAATATCGCCGAGTTGATCGGCCGGTTCGCCTGGAGCGAATGGCTAAACTTTGTCAACAGCGATTGGGTCCGCAAGATGGTTCACGGTGCGGCGGGCGATTGGGGTAACTACATCAAGGCGGCCATGGTCCGACTGCAGCACCGCTACCAGGACGTGAAAATCCACGGCATCAACCTGGCAATAAGCGGTAACGTGCCCATCGCCGCGGGCCTGAGCAGCAGCTCGACCATCGTGGCGGCAACGCTCCAGGCGGCAATCGGGCTGAATAACTTCCAGATTACCAGCCAGCAGTTCGTGGACCTTTCGGGCGAAGGGGAATGGTTCGTCGGCTCGCGGGGCGGGCCGGGAGAACATGCCGCTATCTATCTGGGGCAAAGGGGGAAAATCGCCCATGTGGGCTATTTGCCATTCCAGGTAGACAAGATCATCGACGCCCCAAAGGACTACCAACTCCTCATCGCCGACAGCCACATCAAGGCCGATCGGTACTCGGCAAGAGAACTGCTTGGCACGAGAATGGCCGCCTACACTCTGGGCCTGGCACTGTTGAAGCAGCGATGCCCCGAAATCGCCCATGCCGTCGAATACCTCCGCGACCTGCACCCGGCAAAGCTGGGTTGCTCAACCAGCGACATCTACCGGTGGTTGCTAAAAGTCCCCGACGAGATGAAGCGAAAGGACTTCGAGTCGATGCTTTCGAAAAATCATCGAGAGATACTCCAAGCCAACTTCCAAACGCACTCCGAGCCGGAGTGCTACCGCCCCAGGGCCGTCATGCTATACGGCATTTCGGAGATGATGCGAAGCAAAATGTGCGTGGACTTTCTTCAGACCGGCCGGATGGACCAACTCGGCACACTAATGAAGGTAAGTCACGACGGCGACCGAGTCAGCCGCCCGGAGCCGGACGGACAGTACCGCCCGTCGCAGTCGAATTCAAGCGACGAGTACCTCAATCGACTGATCCGCGACCTGGGTAGCGAGGACCCCCAAAAGGTGCTCGGGGCCCAATTGTACATGCAGCCGGGAGGCTACGCTTGCAGCACGCCCGAAATCGATCGGATGGTCGACGTGGCGGCTTCCGTGCCGGGCGTGGCGGGCGCGCAGATCGCAGGCGCCGGGCTGGGCGGCTGTATCATGGTTTTGGCAAAGCAGGACCGCGTCGAATCAGTCCGCAGGGCGCTCGTCCGCGACTACTATCGACCCGCCCGACTCAAACCGGCCGTCATCCCCTGCGTGGCCGTCGCGGGGGCGGGCTTGGTCGAGTTCTAAGGAAAGCGGAAAGCGGAAAGCGGAAAGTGTCATTTCCGCTTGCGTTGTTCCGCTTTCCGCTTTTGGTTATCGTCTCCGGCCGTGCAATATGGAAACCTGCTGGTCGTAGGCGTCGACCACCTCGCCGCGGGCCAACATGCAGATTACCCGGCGCGGATTGTCCGGATCGACGACCGGCAGCGCCGCGATTTGCTTTTGTGCATAGAGTCGCATGGCGGTGTGGAGGTTATCTTCCGGTGTAACGGTGGCAACGGGAGAGGTAGCCAGGTCGGAAGCCAGGATCAGGTTTCCGGCGTCTTTGCCGACCAGCGACGAACGGATATCGTGCAGCGAGAAGATTCCCACTAGTAGATCGGATTCGTCGACGACGGGAAAGTAGCTATCGTTGGAAGCGGCCACCAGATGCAGCACATTCGACAACGGCATGTCCTCACGGATCAGGCATGGCGATTTTGTAGGCTGGTACACCTCGCGGATCTTAATTCCTTCGAGCACATCCACGACGAAGTCGCCCAGGTGGGCGGGGCTGTCGATCAGCGAGGAGACCTGCTCCTCGTAGAGTGTCCATCGTTGCGAGAGCAGCGCCACGTTAATCACGCTCACCAGCATCAGCGGCACCAACAGGTTGTAGGAGCCGCTCATCTCGGAGACCATAACCAATGCGCAGCGGGGCACCTTGGCCACGCCGGCGAAGAACCCGCCCATGCCAACCAACACAAAAGTCGCATGTTCGGGCGCCAAATCAGGGAACAGGTGTCCGCAAAGCAGGCCGTAGGCCCCACCCAGCATAGCCCCAATGAACAGCGACGGGGCGAACACGCCGCCGCTGCCGCCGGAGGAAATCGTGAACGAGGTGGCCAGTATTTTGGCCACTACCAGCGTGGCCATGAAGGCGAACGTCAGCTCCCCGTCGATTGCCTGTTGAATCCAGCCGTATCCGCCGGCCATGACTTCCGGCAAGTTCAGGGCCAGAAGTCCGAGCAACAACCCGCCGATGGCCGGCTTGATGTGATTGGGAATCGGCAACCGCCGGAAGAACCGGTCTCTCATGCCGTAGAATATCCAGACGTAGGCGTACCCGGCCAGCGAGCAGAGGACGGCGAAAACCAGGTAGAACGGCAGTTCGTGCACCCCGTGGAACACAAGATCCGGTGTGGTGAAGGCGAGTCCCGGCCCGAAGATGCCGGCAAAAACCGAGTAGGCGATCACCGACGAAACGACGCAGGGCACGACGGCGGAGAACTCGGCGGCAGTGCTGGCGTAGAGCACCTCGATGGCAAACAGCGCGCCACCCAGGGGGGCGCGGAAAATGGCCCCAATACCACCGGCCGCCCCGGCCATCATCAACATGCGGCGTTCCCAGTCGCTCATCCTCAGCCGGCCGGCCAGCAGCGAGCCAAACCCGGCTCCGATTTGGGCAATCGGGCCCTCCCGGCCGGCCGCGCCGCCGGTGCCGATCGTAATTGCACTGGCTACCCCCTTGATAAGCGGCACCCGGGCGCGGATTACCCCCTTTAGCCGATGAAACGCCTTGACCACGCCGTCGGTGCCGTGCCCTTCCGCTTCGGGTGCAAAGGTGTAGACCAGCAGGCCGCAAATCAAGCCGCCCAGGGTCGGCACCAGCAGTACGGCCCACCAGACGACGTCAACCTGGACGGCGTGAGTCGCCGGTTCGCTGCCCGAGCCCGGCGGATAGTATCCCATCATCCTGCCGAGCATGAACTCCTGAAGCTGGTTCAGCACCCAGTAGAATAGCGCGGCTCCCAGCCCCGAAACCACCCCGACCACCGCACTGTAGACCATTACTCGACCGGAGGATTCCAGATCGAAGATCGTGCGCAGTTGTTTTACCAGTGCTTCCACGGAAACTGGCTCTTGCCAGCGGGAAAGGGCGGCGCGCAACGCAAGCAAACGGTGACGGCGCAAACACATGAATCTACCACCGTCGTCGGTTTCTGGCAAGACCGCCGAGAACGCGAAAGGGGACAGGTCCATGTTTTCGGCTTGCACATCCAGGAAAATGGGTACCCGTTCCCGACCTCCACCGGCACGAGGAAACCAAGCCACGGATGAAACACGGATGAAACACGGATATGGGCAGCAGGCTGGGCCTTCAACACGAGGAGATACCCAGAAATACGTCACGAGTTGCTTTGCCTCAATCCGTGTTCAATCCGTATTTCATCCGTGGCTAAGAAGGGAATCCCGTGAACGGTTACTCATGGCCAACCCGGCCCCGGTCAGACCATCGCGGCTACCGGCTCGTTCGCTTCTTGAGAGGCGAGGAAAGGCCGGACGTCGCGACCGTCGACCGAGGCTATCTCCAACTCGTGATAGAGAGCCAGGTCGATCTCTTCCAGCGCGGGATGCTCGAAGCGCTCGCCGGCGGCTGTGCGGAGACATTGGACCTTCGGCCGGACCGGATACTCGGGATTGAAGTCGACTACCACCGCCTCGATACCGTTGGAGAGCGTGACGATTTGTCCGAGGGGGAAGGCCGGCACGGTCCGGTAGAAGGCCGCCTCGACCACCGGATCGAAGAACCCCTGGCACCAGGTGCGCATCTCGTGCAACACCTGGACGGGAAGCTTGGCCTCCGAGTAGCACCGCTTGGTTGTGGCCGCGTCGTATACATCGGCCACAATGGCAATTCGCGAGAAGATGGGAATCTGTCTTCCGGCAAGCGGCGGTAGTTCCTCGCCGGTTTGGTAGTCGATTCGGCTTGGGTACCCGGTTCCGTTGAATCGCTGGTGATGATTCAACACCACCTGCGTCGCGGCGGCCGGAATGCTGCCCTTGACCATATCATAGCCATAAAGAGGATGCCGCTGAATCTCGACCATTTCGCGGCTGTCAAGCTTTGCCGGCTTGTTGAGGATTCGTTTGGGAACCCGGGTCTTGCCGACGTCGTGCAACAGGCAGCCGAGCCCCAAGAGGTTCAGATTCTTGGCATCTCGGGCCGACTTGTGCTGCCGTTGGTCGATCAGATAGCGTTCGAGCTTCATTCCCACCAACAACGCCAGGTAGCAGGTGTTGGTGGAGTGCGACATCAGGTAGATGTCGAAAGCATCGAGTTTTTGCAGGAGGATATTGCTGCTGGAATTGCTCTTGAGGAAGCTGAACAGGTTGCTGATGGAGCTTTGGAAGTGGGGCAGGTCCAACTCGACGGTGGAGTCACGCATGATGGCTTCGAAGTTCTGCCGCACGTTTATGTAGATCTCGCGCTGCCGTTGGCCCAAGCCTTCGTCGATGATGTCTTCGAGGAACTCCAGGTCGCGGTGGCGGACCCAGACCTCGAGAATCCCCAATTGCTTCCGCCGGGGGACCAGGTCCATGGGGATCTCGATGTCGCGCTGCAAGAGAAACCGATACGGATCTTGCGGCAGGGGGATCGGCCGGGCAAGAACCATCCCCGGCTCGATCGTGTGGACCGGAACGCGAAGCATGACGGAACCGCTTGAGGCAGTGGCCAGTTGGATGTCGACAAACGATGCCCCTTCCGCTCGAACCAAGCCGAAAAAGGGACCAGGTTTAATTTGTGCGAAGCACCCTCCGGGCCGTTCCGGCAAATTAAACCTGGTCCCTTTTTCGGCCCTAGCGGCAAGATCTTGCGGATAAGAAAAGGTTAGCTTACGTTTGCTCCGCATGCCCCCCGATATACGTGAGAAATCGCGCGGACTCCCACCCGTTGGCGGGGCAAAACCTGCCGATTGGATCGGTCCGAGCGGCAGTGTCGGCGACTCATGTCGGCGACTCATGCCGGCGATTCATGCCGATGGCTCATGCCGGCTGGAGGACTTGCAGTGACGTGCCAATCACCATGTCCTTGACCGCTTTGCGGTACTCCAACATACGAGGGGCCATCAGGTGGGCTTCCAGCGCCTCGGGACTCTCCCATTTCTCGACCACCGTGACGACGTTGTCGCGAACCGGCGGTTGGGACGGAATGCTGGTTGCCAGGTCGATCATCGGCCCGTATTCCAGGCAACCCGACTCCTCAAGCACCCTCGGCACCACTTCGCCAAAGGCAGCCAGAAAATCCTCCCGGCGACCCTCGGCCAACTCGATCGTGGCAATTACGCAGATCATCTCTGTTCATCCTGTCAGTTGTCAGTGGCGCGAGAACAGGCCGCTTGCGGCTTCGCAACGCACACTCTCAACTCTCAACCCTCAACTCTCAACTTTTAACTGCAACCCGCGCGATACAGAACTTCTCCAGCCGGTCTGGGTCGGGCACGACGCCGATACCCGGCTCGGACCACAGCGTCGCCTTTTGCTTGCCGGCGGCCTCGTCTCGGGCCGCTTGAGGTGGGTCGGCCAGGTCGTCGGCCAGCAGTTCTTGGGCGGGGAAGAAATCGGCCGGATAAGTGAAGTTCGCCTTGGCGGCTAGTGCCAGGCCGATCCGGGTGCCGATCGCGCTTTGCGGCATCGCGCCCACCCAACAGGGGACCGACTCCGCGGCGGCCGCGTCGTGGATTGCCACCGCCGGCGTCAGACCACCTACCCTGCCCGGCTTGATGTTGATGTACCGGCAACTTTTCAATTCCAGCGCCATGTCGGCCTGCTCGACCGTGGTGATCGACTCATCCAAGCAGATCGGCGTTTTTAATCCTTCCTGGACCATGGCGTGTCCGACCAGGTCGTCCGACGGCAGGGGCTGCTCGATCATGTCCAGGGCGAAGTCTTCCAGCCGGTAAAGCATCTCCATGTGGCCCAGTGTCAGGCCGCCTTCCACGTCGATGTGCAGCATCTCGACGGGAAACTCCGCCCGCACGGCGCTGACCATCTCGACGTCCCAGCCGGGGCGGAACTTCAACTCGATCCGCGAGAACCCGGTCTCGGTAGCCCTGCCGATTGCCGCAAGCAACTCGTCGATCGACTCCATCTGGTCGAAGCCCACGCCGATATCGATCTTGTCGCGCTTGCCGCCGAGCAGTTGGTGAAGTGGTTTTTCTTCCATTCGGGCGTGCAAGTCCCACCAGGCGGTATCCAGGGCTGCCTTGGCGAACCGGTTGCCGCGGAACCGGGCCAGCCGCTCGTGCAGATGGTCGCCCGAATCGGCCATTTTCCCGACAAGCCGCGGCGCCAGCCAATCGCCAATGCAGTTGAACACGCCGGCGGCCCACTCCTCGCTGGCCCAAGGCCCAGCGCCCGGACTGGCCTCACCCCAACCGGCCAGTCCACCGCTGGTCATGCGAACGAGCACTGTTTGCAGCTTATCAATATCTCCGCCCGGGGTTCGCAGCGACTTCTTCAGGGGTAGGCCAACGTGAAATATCTCAATTGAATCAATTAACATCTTTGCTCGCTTTCGGTTGTTGAACTTTGGTCCATAAGGCCGCGACCACCGGTCGCGGCTTTATGCCTCTATCATACCACTTGTTCCTCCGCCAGTTCGATGGCTTTGAGCAGGCCGCGTGCCTTGTTGAGGGTTTCGTTCCATTCGTTTGTGGGGATACTGTCGGCGACGATGCCCGCGCCGGCCTGCACGTAGGCCTTGTCGCCCTGGATGACTATGGTTCGCAGCGCGATGCAGGTGTCCATGTTGCCGTTGAAGTCCACGTAGCCGACCGCGCCGGCGTACGGACCTCGGCGGTGCGGTTCCAACTCGTCAATGATCTCCATGGCACGGACCTTTGGCGCGCCGGACACGGTTCCGGCGGGCAAGCAGGCCTGCAGGGCGTCGAAGGCACTTGTCTCGGGCTTCAGTTGGCCGCTGACGTTGGAAGTGATGTGCATGACGTGGCTGTAACGCTCGATGGTCATCACGTCGCTCAGCTTGACCGTACGATACTGGGCTACCCGGCCTACGTCGTTACGACCCAAATCAACCAGCATTACATGTTCGGCCCGCTCCTTGGGATCGGCCAGCAGTTCATCGGCCAGCCGGCGGTCTTCTTCCTCGGTGGCGCCTCGCCGGCGTGTGCCGGCCAGCGGCCGGACCGTCACCAGACCATCGACGACGCGGACCATCACCTCGGGAGAACTGCCCACCAGCGTAACGCTGGGCGTGCGAACGTAGAACATGAACGGGCTGGGGTTGACCACCCGCAGACTCCGATATATCTCAAACGGATGCGCCCGGATGGGAACCTCCAGCCGCTGGCTGACGACAACCTGGAAGATGTCGCCGGCGCGGATGTACTCGACGCATTTCTCCACGGCTTTTTCGAAATTGGCCTGGGTGAAGTTCGACTTGTAGTCGACGGCTACTTCACCCTCGGGGTGGATGTCTACCGGCCGCAGTTCGCACGGCCGAGTAGCCAGTTGCTCGACCAGGTTGTCGACTCGCCGGCAGGCGTTTTCATAGACCTTCTGGAGGTCGGCATTCGGGCCTTCCGGACGCGCCATCGCCACCACGACAATGGTCTTGGCCACGTTGTCGAAGACCACGACGTGATCGTAGAAGGCGAAGGCCAGGTCGGGTACCTGTCGGTCGTCCTTAGGGGCGTCGGGCAGGTGCTCGAAATAGCGGACGATGTCGTATCCCGCGTATCCGACCGCCCCGCTGGAGAAAGGGGGTAAATCGGGTATGGTGGCCGCTCGGACTTCCTCCACCCGGCGACGTAACTCGTCCAAGGGGTTGTCGCATTCGAATTGCCGAGTGACCAAGGTGGCCGCGCCCGAGGCCGAGACCCCCGAGGGCGAATTGACTGTCACCCGATTGCCGTAGGCCTCAATCTCCAGGAAGGGGTCGGTGGCCAGAAAGCTGTATCGGCCCACCTTCTCGCCGCCCACGACGCTCTCGAACAGACAGGCGCAGCGGCCGGCGTCGATTTTGTGAAACGCCGAGACCGGCGTGAGTGAATCGCTGACCAGTCGCCTGTAAACGGGCACCAGGTCGGCCGTAGTGGCCAGTTCGGCGAACGTCTTGAAGTCGGGGTAGTGTTTCGTCCGATTCATGGGCATGTTCATTTTCTTTATTGTAAAGCCGCGACCAGTGGTCGCGGTTCACGAAATGAACCGACAACTTGAAGAACCGCGACCACTGGTCGCGGCTTTACAGCTTAATTGGCCCATTTCAATTCCCAAACACTCTCAGTAGTACGGTTTAGGGCACAGAGCGTTTCAGCTTAGCAGTCCGTGGCGGGGTGGGCAACCAAGGTCGAATGCCAACCGGGTTGACATGAAGGTGGGCAGTGTTAGAATCGCAGTGGTGTTGGATGTGCCGCGCCGTGCCTCCGCATGTGGGGGGTAGGCTCGCCCAAGCGAGTTTTTCGATCGTTCATGAGGCTCGGCAACATGGCTTGGAGTGCTTGCGATGAAGTGCCAACGATGCGATAAACCGGCTACGTTTCACATTACCGAATTGAGCGGTGGCAAGCCGCAGGAACTGCATCTGTGCGAAGACCACGCCAGAGAGTACCTGACGCAGTCGGGCGGCGAGCCGGTTAGCGCCAGTAGCATGGCGGCAGTGCTTGCGCAACAGGTGGCCCAACAGATGGCCGTCGGGCAGACTGCCGAGGAGTTGGCCCAACTCGATCAGCAGGCCTGCCCGGTCTGCGGCATGACGTTCTACGACTTCCGTTCCAAGGGCCGGCTCGGGTGTCCGCACGATTACGTCTGCTTCGCCGAGCAACTCGATCCGTTGATGTTGAACATCCACGGCGAGACGGAGCACGTGGGAAAAACGCCCAAGCGATGCGCCGGCGGAAGTGAAAGCCGCACTCAGTTGATCCGGGTGCGGCGGGAAATGAAGAAAGCGGTTGAGGACGAGCGGTACGAGCGGGCCTCGGCGCTGCGAGACGAAATCCGCCGTATCGAAGAGTCAGAGGGTCAGGAAGGATGAAGCTACCCGCTTGCAGCTTCGCAGTTTAACAGCCTATACTCAACGCGGTCAAGAATTGAGGTTTTCGGATTGAGTTATCAGTTATCAGTAGTCAGTCTGAAGACTTGCCAGAGCCGTTGTTTCCAAGCTCTGATAACTGATAACTGACAACTGATAACTGATAGCTTCGTCACAAAACCGCAATTATTGACCGCGAGTAGCCTAATACAGGCAGCAATAGCCCTCGGTAGTGCAGTGGAACTCAACGACCTGACAAATCGTCGTGGCGAATGGCTGCGGGGCTCCGGCCCCGAGTCTGATATTGTCATTAGCAGCCGAATCCGGCTTGCGCGCAACCTGGCCGCCTATCCGTTTGTCGGCCGGGCGGCGGAAAACGATCGGAGCGAGATCGAGGAAGCTCTCAAGGGATGCGTTCTGGGTATCGAAGAAGCCCAGAAACTGCTCTACCTGGACATCGAAGAGCTTGCCGGCATCGACCGCCAATTTCTCGTCGAACGCCATCTAATCAGCCGCGAACATGCCGAAAGCCAAGGCTCTCGTTCCGTGGCCATCGACTACAGCGAACGGTTCAGCCTGATGATCAACGAGGAGGACCACCTGCGAATCCAGGTGATGCAAAGCGGGCTGAACCTTGAAAGCGTTTGGCAGCAAGTCAACCGAATTGACGATCTGGTGGAAGGGAGGGTTACTTACGCCTTCAACGAGAAGCTGGGTTATCTGACCGCATGCCCCACCAACGTGGGTACGGGAATGCGCGTCAGCGTAATGTTGCACCTGCCTGCACTGGTGCTCACCCAGCAAATCGAAAAGGTCTTCCGAAGCCTCCAGAAAATCAACCTGGCGGTCCGCGGCCTTTACGGTGAAGGCTCCCAGGCGATGGGTGATTTCTACCAGATCAGCAACCAAATCACCCTGGGCCGCAGTGAAGAGGAACTGATCAAGCAGGTCGGCGATATCGTGCCGGTAATCATCGACTACGAGCGGCAAGCTCGGGAGTTCCTCATCAAGGAAAGTCAGGAAAACCTCCACGCCCGCATCAGCCGCGCCTACGGCATACTCCGCACCGCCCAGACTATCAGTTCCGAAGAGACGATGCATCTGCTGTCCAGCGTGCGGATGGGCGTAAACCTGGGATTGATCAAGGGTCTGGAGATTCCCACCGTCAACGAGTTGTTCATTCACACCCAGCCGGCCCACCTGCAAAAGCTCACCGGCGGGGAACTCGATCCCGACGATCGCAACATCGAGCGGGCTCGCTACCTCCGCCGCCACCTCACCGAAGGAACCGGCACCACCCAGGCAGATAAGAATTAGTGCCCAGCGGGGATCCCCGTTCACGAGTTTTGAGTCATCCGAGCTGCGGTG
>JAUWJC010000153.1 GCA_030607895.1 Pirellulales bacterium | reverse complement strand
TGGTAGGGGGGGGGGGGGGGGGGGGGGGGGGGGGGGGGGGCGCCGGCGCCGCCCCGCGCGCGGGGGGGGGGGGGGGGGGGGGGCGCGCGGCCCGGGGGGCGGGCGGCCCCCCCCCCCCCCCCACCCTACTGTTTCCCCAACGCCGAAATAGGGGGGTGCCGGCACCCCGGCTATTTCCCTTGCGCCTTCAGCCGTCGCCGGATCGGCGCGGAGGGGTCGGTGGGGCCCTTGGTTGGATCGACGTAGCGGGCCAGATCGCGCAGCGCCACGCATTTGTACCCGTTGTCGCGCAGGTGTTTCAGTATCTTCTCGAAGTGCGCGACCGAGATTTCCCCGGGCTTCCACCAGCCGGGCACGCCATGAAACCCCAGGACGGCGATCTTCCCGTCTTTGGCCTGATCCAGCGCCCAGAGAAAGTCCTCCCACGAGCGACTCGGGCCAAAGTTGTGGACGCGCGGCACCAACAGGCGATGATCTTCCTTAGGGTCGTAAGCGAGCCCGCGCTCCAATTGGCGGAACTCCGGCTCGTGGGACCGCTGCGTGAACAGGTAGCCCTTCTCCTTGAGCACTTGCAAGCACATCGGCGCATGACGGCCGCTGGGAAAGCAAAAGGTGACCGGCTTGGTGATGCCGTGCTCTCGGCAGCGCCGCTCGATGTGCTCCACCTCGGCGATGAACTCTTCGCGGCTTAACGTGTCGCACATCTTGTGATGGCCCGTGTGGTTGGCGACCTCGAAACCGTCCTCGTCGAGCTTCTTGATCTGCTCCCACGTCATGAACGTCTCTTTGTTCGTGGCGAAGTCCCAGCCCTCGCAAACGAAGAACGTTCCACCAAAACCGTACTTCTTCAACAACGGCGCGCAGTTGGCATAGTGGGTTCGCAGCGCGTCGTCGAACTCCAACACGACCAGCTTGTCGGGAATGGGAAGCCGATCTGCCGCGTCAGACCGCCCAATGCCACAGACAAGCACGGTCGCCGCCAGGATGGCCAGCGACTGGTGTAGCCGAATCATGTGATATCCTCCCTTGTGATGGTAAACGGGCGGGATTCGTGCAATTCACACGGGTCGCCCAACCCGCCGTGCGGCCGCCTATAGGCCGCACATCGAACAATTATAGTTGGCGGCTGCCAAAAAGCAAGTCCGCACCATTCCTTGTGGGAACCGGCAATCGTAGCCGTTCACGAGATTATCTCGGCCACGGATGAAACACGGATAAAACACGGATCAAGGGGCCGAATTTCGAGTGCCGCCTCATTCGTCCAGCACGATACCAAGATATCAATATCAAGATGTATCAAAGCACCTTCCTCCTTTTCTTTGTCCGTGTTTGATCCGTGTTTCATCCGTGGCCTGATTCCATCGTGCCAGTGAAGGCCGTGAACGGTTACCGGCAATCAGTAGTTGCCCGAGATCGGTTCGCTTCCCCTTGTCGTACTCAGCGCTCGCCAGGTATTGATGTCGATCGAATCGCTGATGAACCGCACGCTGCCGTCGCACAGTGCGGCTTGCACTCCGCCGGGGTGCCGGCTGCGGGCGGCGTACATCGACGGCATACCCGAGCTGATCTGCTCGCACGGGGGATTGTCGGCGTAGGGATAGTCGCACCTTGTAATCGAATAGATCAGATCGGGTTGCGAGCTATTGGGGGCCAGGTAGGTGGTAAACCCGGCGGCGTCGCCCCACCAGGTGAGTCCGCGCGTATCGAGTCCATGAGTCTGAACCTGTTCGCTCATCAGCAACGTGTTGCTCAACCCGTCCCTGATATGGGCGAACTGAAACGTTTCCCGGCTGCCGAACGGGGCGCCCTTGAACTCCACGCCGTTCAGCTCCGGCGTGAAGTAGTAATTGTTGCCGGTGGTCGAATTCTCCAGCCCCGTATTGCCGTAGTTGACTGCATAGTTGTGCTTGGTCATATTCCACGGGGCGCCAAAGATCTTCGGTGTATCGCTGGGGCAGGTTGCCAGTGACAACCACTTCCTGGTGACGTCGGCCAGGTTAGAGCCCGTCTTATACTCAATCCCCGTCGCCCAGGTCCCGCCGAAATTCTCGTACAACTCGAACAGGTTGTCCTGCTCGACGTAAGGTAAGACCTCGACCATCCAGGTGCCGAAGCAGCAGCCGGACATCCCTTGAGGAAGCCGCCTCTCGGCCTGGTGGAACGAGTGCATCGCCAGGCCCAGTTGCTTGAGGTTATTGGCGCACTGCGTCCGGCGTGCCGCCTCGCGAGCCGCCTGCACCGCCGGCCGCAGCAGGGCGATCAAGATGCCGATGATCGTAATCACCACGAGGAGCTCGACGAGTGTAAAACCTCGAGGAGATCTCAAATGTGGGATTTCAGATTTCAGATTGTCGTCGATATCCGGCCGCATCTGGACAACCCAAGCCTCCTGCAAATCCGCAATCAGAAATCTGAAATCCGAAATCACTTCCGCCGCCGCCGGCCCAACGCGATCAGCCCGACGGCGCCGATGCCCAACAACACCAGCGCCGACGGCTCGGGAATCAACGTCACCTCCAGCTTGGGTCGGTACTCTGCGGTACCGTAGTCGCTGCTCCGGAATCGTGGAAATATTCGATCGCCAGTCATCTTCAGCACGAAGCCGTAGTTGGTGGATGTGACCTTGTACCATTCGTCCACCAACTCGGTGACATCCCATGTCACCCACACGTCGGGATAGTATGCTGAGTATTCTCCCTCACCCACGAAAGAGACTGAGTAGTATGCCCCGCCATCGTCCGCCGGACGATGGTTCCAGGTGAGTTCTCCCGGCGGATCGTCGTCGTCGCCACCGTTACCCTCAATCCACGACCCGGTGATGCCATGGACAGTTCCCGACGCGTCGGTCCCGGAGACCGTGTAGACCCTGAAGTTGAAAAGGCTAAGCTCCGCACTGGCAACGATCATGCCCGGCGGGAGGGCAGACAGGTCGAACTGGATGAATATCTCTTCCTCATAGTCTGGGTCAAGACCCATTTCAAGGCCGTCCCAATCGCCCCAGTTCCTAGTCGGATTGCCCTTGGTGGCAGTAGTGTCTTTCCCCTCAGCGCCGGGCTGGATGGTGATCATCTCCGCGCGGGCCGACCCGGCCATTATCAACGTGGCCACCAGCAGTGCAACGGTCCTCTTGAAACAAACGAAACCAGTCATGACTTCACCTCCCAAACTTTGGCAACCGTCCACGGGTTTTCAGGCTCTTCCGTTTCCAGGTGCAAACTCCCGGAAACGTGTGAGCCGGCTCCCATTGCCGGGGACCATCCCCAACGACTATAGCTAGTATAAACAGAAAGAATCAGTTCTGTAAAGGGGCTGGAAGGGGCGGAAACCCCGAAAAAGCCGGATTTCTCGGCGTATTTGCCCCCCCTCCGCAAGAGGCATTCTTGGCCGGTTCATTTCCGCAACTCGTTCTGTGCAAGAGGCTTGCGTCGATCTGGACCGTGCGGGACCCCTATCGGCGGATTCTGGACTTTGCCCTTGGTTTGCCGTGGCCACTGTGATTATCTTGCCCGGTGAGCGCCCCCTGCCGCTACGAAAAGTGCCGCACCAAGGAACCAGTGGCACGAAGTAGTCAATCCATGTGGAAATCGAACGTGTTTGGCCCGGACGGCGTGACTTCGACGGTTAACTCGGTCTTGGTGTTGTAGTTGGCTGGAATTCGTTCCACCGGCGGCGGGACATCGGGCCCTTGGCGGGCGGGTGCCGGGGTCGGTGAATAGATGCGGACACGGTACTTGCCCGGCGCCAGACCCGTCCGGCGGGGAATGCTGTATTCTCCGTCCTGGACCACCGCCCCGGATGCCGAGGGCTGGTCGGCCGCGGTGGGCGAGAACTCGATGGTGCCCCGATCGACCGGCTGCCCATCAAATGTCACCGAACCGTCCACTGCACAGCGATCCAAGCCGCGTCCGCACCCGACGGCCGGCAACGCGATGCCCAACAACAGCGCCAGCCGCCAGACGACCGCCGCACGTAACAGAAATGGGATTTGCACGACTTTCATTGTCGTCTTTCCGAACGGTCTCCTGCCGGATTCCCACGAATCACGCAAGGCTATTAAGATACTCTGTCAGGGTGACCTGTGTCCAGAGTAACGTAGCGTGGGTCTTGTGCCTCGACCCACCCTGCGACTTGGGGTATGATTGATGGATTGAGGGTCCGGCTCCGATACCACTGCCCATACCACTGGAAAAGGAGATTGTACAATGAAACGCTTCCTGCTGCTGAGCCTTTTGTGTCTTACCTGGTGTACGGGTTTTGTTGTTGCGGCGCCGCAGAAGGGCCGGCGACCCAACGTGATCCTGATTATCACCGATGACCAAGGCTACGGCGACCTCGGTTGTCACGGCAACCCGGTGATCAAAACGCCCAACCTCGACAAGCTCGCCCGGCAGGGTATCGACACGCGATTCTTCTACGTCTGCTCGCTGTGTGCGCCTACCCGGGCGTCGCTGATGACCGGACGATACCATTACCGCACGGGCGTCACGTCAGTTCACATGGGCCGCTCGCTGATGCACACCGACGAGGTAACCCTTGCCGAATCGCTCCGTGCGGCCGGCTATCACACGGGCATTTTCGGCAAGTGGCACCTTGGCGACAGCTACCCGATGCGGGCGATCGACCAGGGGGTTGAAGAGGCGCTGGTGCATTTGGGCGGCGGCATGACGGAGCCCTCCGGACCGCCGGGAAACACCAGTTACTGGGACCCCGTATTGAACCACAACGGCAAGAGCATCCAGACGAAGGGCTATTGCAGCGACCTGTTTACCGACGGGGCCATCGAGTTCGTCGTCAAGCACCGGCACGAGCCGTTCTTTGTCTACTTGGCGTTCAACTGTCCCCACTCGCCTTACCAGATCGACAAGAAGTATTCCCAGCCTTACGAGCAGATGAACCTCAAGCCGGCCGACTTCCCGGCCGGGGCACATCCGCTGGAGAAAGTCTCCTCAGCCACAGCGAAGGTGTATGGCATGATCACCAACATCGATGAGAACCTGGGCCGGTTGTTCGCCAAGCTCGATGAGTTGGGCCTGCGAGAGAACACGTTGATCATGTTCGTGACCGACAACGGAGGCGGCAGCCCGCGCTCGTGGTACAACGGCGGGATGCGTGGAGGCAAGTGTACGCAATACGAGGGTGGTCTGCGGGTGCCGCTGTTGATCCGCTGGCCGGAGCGGATCAAGCCGGGCCAGGAAGTGGACCAGTTCACCGCCCACATCGATATCATGCCCACCATCCTGGAAGCCTGCGGGACAAGTCCGCCGGAGGGAGTGAAGCTCGACGGCCGCAGTATCCTGCCGCTTCTTCTGGGTCGGAAGGTCGACTGGCCCGACCGCACGTTCTTCTCCCAGCACGTCTGGTGTGACACGCCCGTTCCGTATGCCGGAAATATTGCCGTACGCACGCGGAAGTACAAGTTGGTTCACCACGGCGGCAAGCCCGGTGCGGACCCGGCCGCGCTGCCGCTGGAGCTGTACGATATGGAGTCCGATCCGCTGGAGACGCGGAACATCGCGGCCGATCACCCCCAGGTCGTACGGAAGATGTGCAAGGACTATGAGGCCTGGTTTGCCGACGTGGGACGGGACCGCGGCTACGAAGCGCCGCGGGTCCTGATCGGTACGCCGCACGAAGAGGTGACGATGCTGACCGCCCACGATTGGCGCGGCCTGCCCGGCCGGAGCCGCTGGTGGCATCCGCACGACATCGGTTGCTGGGAAATCGGCGTGCCCAGCGGCGGGGTGTTCGAGATCCGCTGCAAGTGCAACCCGACCAAACGCCCGGCAGTGGCCCACCTCACTGTCCAAGGACTCGATCTCGTGCAGGACCTGAAACCGGGCGCCACGGACTATGTCTTCAAGCCAATCAGCCTGAAGGCCAGCCCGGCCGAACGGCTGGTGGCCTCCATCGTCGAGCAAGGTGTCGAAAAACCCTACGGCGCCCGATACGTCTACATCAAACGGTGACCACTACATGTTGTGGTTTGTCGCGGCGGGTTCGACTTCTGTCGGTGGTGTCTACTGAGTCTCCCTCCTTCGCCACAGCGAAAAGATCTGCTCCTCCTTGACCGGATCGTATTTCGGATTGGGCGTGGGCATCTGGGCGCCCGTGTCCGTACGCCACTGTTGGAGCATCTTCGTAAGCTCGGCGGCCTTGTCGGGCATCTGCTTGGCCAGGTTGTGCTTCTCGCCGATGTCGCTTTTCAGGTCGTACATCTCCACGCGCATGTCCTCGTAGAACTGGATCAGCTTGTACCGGCCACAGCGGACGGCCCCGTGCGGTGTGACGCCTGCCTCTCCACAGGGATTATAGTGCGGATAGTGCCAGTATACGGCCTTTCGCTCCAGCGTGCCGGTCTGCTTCAACAGCCGCACGATACTGAGTCCGTCGATCACCTGGCCATCGGCGGCTTCCACGCCCGCCATCTCCAGCATGGTGGGATAGAAGTCCACGCTGTGGACCGGCACGCTGCAAGTGGTACCCGGCTTGACCACGCCGGGCCACTTGACGATCCATGGCACTCGGATGCCGCCCTCGTACGGTGCCCCCTTACCCACCCGAAGCGGCGCATTCGAGGTGATCGGCGTTTGGAACTTGTCGAGATTCCGCCCGCCCCACTTCCGCATCTGACCTCCGTTGTCGGACATGAAGAAGATTACCGTCCTGTCGGCGATCTTCAGTTCATCCAGCTTCCGTACCAGTCGGCCCACGCTCTGGTCAACGCTGTCGACCATTGCCGCATGGGTTGCGTTGTTTGTGCCTCGGGCCGGTCTGCCCTTGGCGCGATACTTGGCAATCGCGTTCTTCTTGGCCTGAATCGGGTCGTGGACGGAATAGTGGCTGAGGTAGAGGAAGAACGGCCGGGAGTGGTTCGCCTCGATGAATTTTATCGATTCATCGGTGAGCCGCTCGGTGAGGAACTCGCCCTTTTTCGCGTCTTTGATGACCGGTATCCCGTAAGGGGCAAAGTAGCTCGGCGGAGCACCCCTGGAGCATGCGCCGAAATTGACGTCGAAGCCCTGGGCCTCGGGAAAATACTTCGATCCCCGGGCGACCGGCGTGCCTTGGGCGCAGGCCAGATGCCACTTGCCGATGCACGCCGAGACGTAACCGGCCGGCTTCAACGCCTCGGCGATCGTCACCTCCTCCAGCGGAAGGTGCTTCGTCCAGTCCGGCTGGCGGAGTTTGGCCCACGAGTAATTGCTGCCGGCGATCCAGTCGGTGATGTGCAGTCGGGCCGGGTACTTGCCCGTCATGATGCTCGCCCGGGTCGGCGAGCAGCAATTGCACGCCGCATAGCCGTCGGTGAACCGCATCCCCTGACCGGCCAGCCGATCGATGTTGGGCGTCTCGTAGCCGCACCGGTTCCCGTAGCAGGCCAGGTCGCACCAGCCCATGTCGTCGATGAGGACAAACACGAAGTTGGGCCGCCGCACGTCAGCAGCCTGAGCCGGCCCTGTTGCAGTGGGCCATATGAACGCGCATATCGTCGCAAGCAAAAAGCCGGCACGGTGCTTTGTCATCAGTCAATTCCTCAATGAAGACCTGTAGTTGTCAGACGAGTTCCGTTTAGCCGGCGGACTTGTCCGCCGTGAACGAACCAGCGGCGGGCAAGCCCGCCGGCTAAACCCGGTATTTCATGCCGTGAACGGTTGACCACCAGCAACTCAACCAGCGCGAACCCCAAACGGCGGCCGTGCATGTGGAATTCCCGGCAATCAGAGACGCGGCAGTGGACTATCCAGCGGCGCCGGTCTTCCGCCAGCGCCGGCCCAACGCGATCAGCCCGACGGCGCCGATACCCAACAATACCAGCGTCGACGGCTCGGGAATCAACGTCACCTCCAGCTTGGGTCGGTGCCCTGGGATGGCACTGTAGTCGCTGCTGCGGAATTGTGTGTACATTTCACTGCCACTATTCTTCAGCACGAAGCCGTGGTTGGTGGATGGGTCCTGATACCATTCGTCCACCAACTCGGTGACATCCCATGTCTTCCACATGCCGACGGGTGTGGCTGCGACCTGGATTGTGTCATACGCCCCGTTATCGTCCGCCGGATGATTGTTCCAGGTAAGTCCTCCCTCAGTCCACGACTCGGTGATGCCATGGACAGTTACCGACGCCGTGCCGGAGCCCGATGTTCCGTAAAGATAAAGGCTAAGCTCCGCACTGTCAACGTGCATGCCCGGCGTGAGGATAGACAGGTCGAACTCGATGAATGCTTCTTGCCCGTAACCAGTTGAGCAACTCGTTGGAAGCCTGTCCAAAGTGCCAAAGTTCGTAGTCGGCGTGTATATGGCGCTAATAGTGTCTTTCCCCTCAGCGCCGGGCTGGATGATGATCATCTCCGCGCGGGCCGACCCGGCCATTATCAACGTGCCACCAACAGTGCAACGGTTCTCTTGAAACAAACGAAACCAATCATAACTTCACCTCCCAATGTGGCTCTTCCGTTTCTAAGTGCGAACTCCGCATTTTTCGAGGGGTTGAGCCTTAGGGTTCAGAGGCCTCGATCCTCAACAACAAATGCTTGCTAGCACCAAATGCTTGCTAGCACAACATCGAAAATACCATATGCGA
>JAUWJC010000553.1 GCA_030607895.1 Pirellulales bacterium | reverse complement strand
GCGTAGTCGGCTTGTCCTTCGTCGCCGCCTTTGCCGGGTGCGGCCCGGGTGCGGAAAGTGAAGCTCTCGCAGTTGTCACGCCATCCGGTTTCGTGGTCGGTGATCACAACCTTGGTCATGCCGTAACGGGCGACCCTTTTCCAGTGCTCGTAGTCGCGCTGCCGATTGCCGGCCCCGTGCGCCCGCCAAACCCGTTCGCCCGTCACGTGCATCCACGGCGACTTGGGATTCGGCACGTTGGGCAGCACTTCCTCGAAACGGGGCGAGACGGTCAGGAACAGCCGCTCGAAACAGTCGTTGCGCCGCCCGTCGGTCTTGGGCAGATATCGCGATCCGCCGTTGTAGACAACGCCGCTTTCGTCAATCTTGTTCTCCGCCCACAATAAGGAGGCGTTGGACCGCGTGTGATCGACCAGCGACATTATGAAGAGCGGTTTTTGCGGCGGCCCGGTTATCAAGACGGCCGGGCGCCGCGAGCCGCAGGCCAGGTATGGAAGCGTTACCAGGCGCGGGTTGTCGACTCCGACGGCTTTTCCGATACGGACCTCACCCACGCCGCCGCCGAGACACTTCACGTCGATCACCAGCGACTTTTGCCAAAGCCGGAAGGTGTAGGTCACATCGGTCGTGTGTTCTCCGCCCCACGCACACCGCCAAGTGGATACGACCGTATCGCCGACTTGCTCGCATCGCAACCGCTTTGCGGCCTCGGGTGCAAGGAGTTCCGGCTTGTCATCCTTTTGGAAATAGACGCCGCCGTCGGCCATGGGCCGAAAGGGGCCACCGGCGCCGACCCACTCGGCCGTTACGTCACCCAGCGTGCCGGTGGTTGGTGTGTAGCGATAGACCAGGTGGCCGTCCTTGCCGCGGTAGTGGAAGGCGAAACCCTTGTCGGTTTTTTCCAGCTTGACGTCGAACTCCTTCGTCAAATTATCGGGCAGTACGGTCTCTTCTCGGGTAGGAAAAGGGAGCTTGCCCGGCCCGGTGTTGGTGCCGACCGTCTGCCCTTCCGGCAGGTCGATACCCCGCTTGGGTCGCGGCACGAACTCCAGCGGCGGCAGCTGCTCGTTGTAGATGGCCAGGTTGTCGAAGTAGAGGAGCCGGTCCTGCACGTTTCGCCCGCCTCGCACTTCAATCCCCTCGAAGGAAACAGCGTCGGCCAGCAGGGCGATTTGCTCGGGACTCAACCGGCGGTGCATCAGCCACCACTCCTCCCAGCGAACCCGGCCCATCGACACGCGCACCGGTTGACCGCCCTTGCCGCACAGCAACACTTGCACCTCAACCTGGGGTGTGCTCTTGTCCGGGGCCCAGGCCAGGTTATTGCCGTAGACCCAGAAATTCACGCAGTCCAGCGGCCGAGTCACCGGCACCGGCTTGGGCGGACGGATGGTAACCATCGGGTCCTTGCCGTCGCCCCGGTAGGTGAGCTTGCCGACGTACTTCCCCCAAAGCTGTTGCTGGCGGGATCGGGTGAACTGGGCAACCGCGTCTTGACAGTTGACGGTCCAGCCGTCGAGGTTCTCGAAGTCGATCAGCGGTTTGCGAGTGTCTTCGGTTCGGTTAGCCCAGACCATTTCGTAAGGGCGTTTGCCAACCGGCTCTTCGGCGACGGCCGATACGGCCAGGCTCAATAGAATCAGGACTACCGGGATGTTTTTGGCACGCATTTCTGCCTCCTGGTTTGAAATGAGCTATCAGCTTTCAGTCCGAAACCCCGCAAGAAACGCTATTTTCAGTGGCTGATAGCTGATAGCTGATAGCTGAAAGCCATCGTTCCCGACATTCGTTCGTCGGGCATGGCCGGCTTCCGCGGCACGATCTGAGCGTGGACCGTCACATCGAGCACCGGATTGTCCGGCAGGTCGGTCTGAATGCGGATTTCCGACGTAACCTTGCCAGCCGTATCACCGGCGGTAAACGTGACCGGAACCAGGTGCAGGGTCTTGGCATCCTTGCGCACGACAAACTGAAGCCGCTTGTCGGAAGCCGTGATGTCAACGATCCTAAACGGCGTCTTGCCGTGAATCACCAATTGCCTGGTAACCGTCTGTCCCGTCTCAAGGATACCCAACATCAGCGGCGACGGCCGGACGGCCACTGCCGGAACCACAACCCCCTCGACGATGAGCATCACGCGCGACTTGTGCGGATCGGGATCGTCGGTAATCAGCGTGACGTGATCGTTGATGTAGCCGATCGGCGTATCGGCCTTCAGTTGCACCCAGAGGTCGTAGCTCACCCGGCCGAACTTCCGGCCGGTCTCGACCGCCTGGACTTCCAGGTGTGGATTGCTGCTCTCGGCGCGCCGGATTCGCCAGTCGTGCCGCCCGGCGTAGCTGACGCCGATCTTCTTCCGCACGCTGGCACCCTGGCTGACCGACCCGAATTGCACCGCGCCCGGTTGAAGCACGACGTCGCTGCGGATGTAGCAATATGCGCGCAAGCTCACTTCGGCCGGGAAGGGCTTGTCGAAGACCACCGTTATCGTGGAGTCTTTGCGGCCGAGGAAAGCCCGGGTGTTCATCACCACCTTAATTTCCGACTTCTCGTAGGTCTTCAACGTTCGCTTGGAGACCTGCGGCGTGGAGCAACCGCAACTGGAACGCACGGCCGAAACGTGGGCGTCTTCCAGATAGATGTTTTCGAGCGTGAAGCAGTGCTCGGCCTTTGCTCCCCGGCCGACGGTGCCGAAGTCGTGGCTGGTCTGGTTGAACATCGCCTTGGCCCAATCCTGGGCCAACGCGACTGAGCCGACAAGAAGGAGGCCGACAAGAAGGAGTACGGCCGCCGACGTGCAAATCGCCCCTCGCAACGCTCTCTGTTCCCGCAAAGCTACCATTGGCGAAATCCGTAACAACATCCAGGCGCACGAACCATTTCTACCTTATCCGACATTTTCACTGAAGGCAAGTAGGGTGGGCAATG
>JAUWJC010000530.1 GCA_030607895.1 Pirellulales bacterium | reverse complement strand
GGGCGGTTTCCGTTACTTTCCCCGTCGCAGGCGACGGGTAACATGGGTTGTCACGTGTCACCCAAGAACTCGTCGCTTTGAACCAGGCCTCAGTTACTGACTACTGATAACTGATAACTCCATCCCAAAACCGCAGTTTGTGACCGCGTCGAGTATAGTTGACAATAGACACGTGCGAAAGAGGACGCCCCGGATGGCCACGGCAATTCAATCGGAATCGAAAACCGCCACGAAAAACCGACGCAAACGCCGCGAAAAGCCCAGCCGCGAGGACCTTGCATCGGGCGATGTCCTTTGCGACTATTGCGGGGCCAAGTGCTGCCGGTATTTCGCCCTGCCTATCGAAACACCCACCACCTGGAAGGATTTCGAGTTCATTCGCTGGTATCTGCTGCACGATCGGGCGACCGTGTTCACCGAAGACGACGATTGGTACCTGCTGGTTCACAACAAGTGCAAGCACCTGGGCGACGACAATCTTTGCACGCAGTACGATACCCGGCCCCAAATCTGCCGCGACTACACCACCAAAAACTGCGAATACGAAGACGAATGGGTCTACGAGCACTACTGGGAAACCGCCGAGCAAGTCGAGGAGTATGCCGAAGCGGTGCTCGGTCCCCGCAAAGGCGCCGGCCCGCGCGGCCCGAAACCAACACATCACGCCCCGAGAAAAACTGATAACTGATAACTGACAACTGCCCAACCGTGACTCAACCCAAACGCATTACACCCCGCACACTCAAGGGCTTTCGGGACTATCCGCCCGAGGCCATGATTCCCCGCGAGCGGCTGATCGACACGGCCCGACGCGTGTATCGTTCCTATGGTTTTAGCCCAATCGACACGCCGGCGTTGGAATACCTGGAGATCCTGGCCGGCAAGGGCGGCGAAGAGACTGACAAGCAGCTATACAAGTTCCAGGACCACGGAAATCGCTGGGTGGGCCTGCGATTCGACCTGACGGTGCCCTTCGCCCGGTTCGCCGCTCAGCATATCAACCAACTTGGCACGCCGCTGAAGCGATACCACATCGCGACGGTTTGGCGTGGTGAGAACACGCAGCGCGGCCGCTACCGCGAGTTCATGCAGTGCGACTTCGACACTATTGGCACGCGTTCGGTGGCCGCCGACATCGAGACGGCCCTGGTCATCCACGACCTGTTTCGCGCCATCGGTTTCGACCGGTTCACCATTCGCGTAAACAATCGCATGGTTCTGACCGGGTTATTGGAGAGGCTCGAACTGGCCGACCGGGCCGCGGCCATCCTCCGCGCGTTGGACAAGCTGGCTAAAATCGGACCCGACCGCGTGGCCGAGGAAATGCAGGCCACGGCCAACTGCACGTCGGACCAGGCCCAGGCGGTGCTCGAATTGGCTCACATCAGCGGCACTAACGACGACGTGCTCCGACAGCTCGATCCACTGGTGGCGGGAAGCGAGACGGGCACCGCCGGAGTGGCCCGACTTGCCGAACTACTCCAGGGCATCAAGGCGGCAGGCGTTGGCGAAGAGCGTGTCCGAATCGACGTGGCCATTGCTCGCGGATTGGACTACTACACGGGCACGGTCTTCGAGACGTATCTCGACGCCCTGCCGGACATCGGCAGCGTGTGCTCCGGCGGGCGGTACGACAACCTGGCCGAACTGTACACCAACCAGGAACTGCCCGGCATCGGGGCCTCGCTAGGGTTGGACCGGTTGCTGGCGGCCATGGAAGAGCTTGGCATGATCGAAAAGGTGGCCACGCCGGCACCCGTCTTCATCCCCTATTTCGACAAGGACCGGCTCGACGACTATCTGAAGCTGGCCGCCGCTGTTCGGGCGGCCGGGATCGGCGTGGAATTGTTTCCCGACCCCAAGCGGCTCGGCCAGCAACTGAAATACGCCGACCGCCGCGGGTTCCGCATCGCGCTTATCGCGGGCGAGAACGAATTCAACGCCGGCACCTGCCAACTCAAAGACCTGTCGACCGGCACAAAGCAAGACATCCCGCTCGAACCCGACGCCGCCAGCATCATCGCGGTCGTCAAGGGAGTATTGCGCGAGCCGTAAAATCCGTTGAATGGAATGCGTCGTGGCCAATCGCGATAACCACTACGAGGCGGCGTTCGAGGAGTATTTGCGAACGCGCCGACTGCCCTACGTGGCGGTGGATGAAGCACGGCGGAGCATCCTGTCCGACGGCCGGTCGATCAAAAGCCTGGATTTTACGGGCTTGTTTTCACAAAACCCCTGCTATACAGCGTAAAACGCTATCACAACACGGTTTAGGGTCGATTCAGTTCCCCTATCAGTCCCCATCATTCCTGGTCAATCTCCCTCATTTCGCAACATTATGGGGAGATTTGAGGGAGATTCCGAGGGCTAGAAACCAGCGTCAAGCTTCTTCTTACGCTTGGCCTCTATTCTCCATAAGGATATTTTGCAGAGAGAGAACGACCATAGGTCGCTTTCTCCCACCATCCCCCCCACAACAATGCGACGGTCAATTGCCCGAAAGTCCCAATGCCAATGCGATCTTTCGCGCACGTGCCCCGTCGGCGGGCCAAAACTCTTTGTGGCACGTTCGAGAAGCGCGTCTGCGCCTCCGTATTCCCTTACCCGCCTCGGTTGGAAGAAAAGGACGAGCATCAGCAAGTCATCGTCAAGAAACTGGACCGCAATGGAATCGCACCTCTTCCCTGGGATGATATAGCTGATAACCCCCAAAGGTGCGTACGTATTTTCCGGCATCGGTTGTGCGTCGGGGAACATCGTCAAGAATTGCCTCCGGTTCACAGCGAAGCTAACCCCGCATACCTCAAAATCTGTGATTTTCTGTAGTCGATCGCTGGAAAGGTCGCTCGCGTTAGCAACCGGGATGATTGTCATTGCGACAAATAGGCATACCGCAAACGTCCGTTTTTTCATCACGCATCCCCCTTGAATATACTAGGCACTTGCCTCCCTCGCATGGCACCCTGTTCAAGCATAGCTTATCCCTAGCTCGCCAGCGCTTAGCCCCAATACCGTTGAATTAGTCGTAAGTTGCGTTGCCGTTTTGCTTTATGTGTTTGTAAAGCCGCGACCAGTGGTCGCGGAAATCAACCGACGCATCGTGTTTTCCGCTCCTGTCGACCGCGACCACTGGTCGCGGCTTTACAGGATT
>JAUWJC010000038.1 GCA_030607895.1 Pirellulales bacterium | reverse complement strand
CGCAATACCATGGCTCGGCCGCAAACGATTACAATTCATCTTTGGATAGCGTCGAGTATGGTGTTAAGTAACTCCCTAACGCGGCCACGCCACACCGGCGCCGAATCGCAAAAATGTTAGGTCAATGGCACGGCGTCGAAGGCCGCTTGAAGGCTGGGGTATTTCGATGCATCGATAACCGCCGCCGGCTTCTCGCCTTCCTTCACGGCTGGTTCGGCCAGCATGGCCCAAGGAAAAACACACACAATCGCCACCAGCAACAACGATCCCAGGACCAGCGTTCTCGCAATGTTCATGATTCACTCCTACTAGAAACTAGAAACAGGGTTACTTCAACGGTCATTGTTTTGTCGGCAACCGGCGAGCCGCGGGGTTCATCCCTGCGCCAGTCGAGCGCCGGGATAAACCCGGCGGCTCGCTTTTCCCCTGTCACGTGTTCAATCATGCCGGGCTCCGTCATGGTCATTCGTGATACGGTTGGACTTGCACGAAGTTCATCATCAATTCCGGCCCACCGGATGGCCCGAGCGGCTGCACGCGACCAATACGGTCGAGGCCGCCAGCGACATCAGCAGAAGCGCGATGCAGAGACGATACCCAAGCGAATTGCCGGACATGACTACTCTCCCTTGACGCTACCCCGCTTGATACCCATGATCCGAACCGCGACCGGTTTTTCCTCCAGAAAGGAGCGGTAGAAGACGCAGGTTCCCGGATCGGTCGAGGTCACCAGGTCTTCCACGCCATTGCCCGTCAGATCGACCGCCTCGAGCTTGACTTCGTGGTGGCAGTTGAGCATGTCGTTTAGCCGGGTCATCGGTTTTCGCGGTTCGAAGACCGGTTTTTCGGCGGTTCCGGCGTTGCGGAAGAAATCGACGGCGCGGTTCAATCCCATGTTGGGACAATTTTGCGTGGAAAGGATAGCGTCCTTAATCCCATCGCGGTCCCAGTCCACGAGCGTGACCTGTGTGCGAATATAGCAGCGAAAAGGCGTACCATCCAGATGCCGAAGCAGAATCCCCTTGCCCAGGCGAGGCTTCGTTTTCGTTCCCACGTTCGGGAAGAGATAAAGGTTACCCAGACCCCATGATTCATATCCGGGTGCGGCGCTGGGTCCGCGTCGACCGTCGCTGATCATGGTCACCATGTCGAGCAGCCCGTCGTTGTTCATGTCGGCGAAATCGGGCGTGCAGCGGTAGCCGATTTTCATGCGTGCGCCGCTCAGTCCTTGTGCGGTGTCGGCATGCCCGTCGAAGGATAACGTCAGCAGCGTCCGGCCTTCCGCGCCGAGGATCTCGAAATCATCGAAGACACCGTCGGCCGGGTTGGACCAGTCGGGCGGATACTTTCTCCGCCGGTTTTCGTACTCGCGTTCGAACTGCATACCCCTCCAGGCCCGCGAACCGATGTGGATACGTTTTCCGCAGGGGACCTTGATCACCGGCTCCATTTTCTGGGCCAGTTGTTTCTCGTCGACCACTAGCCGGGCACCACCGGCTCCCCAGGTCGCCTCGATCAGGTGCCACTCGCCCCGTTTCCAATTCAACGGCCCCGTCTCTACAAACGGTTCTCCCATCTGAAATCGGAGTTTTCCATCGGCCGTTTTCAGCAGAGCGAAGGGCTGGCGCAGCTTCAGTTCCGGCTTCAGCCCCTCGTAGTATCGGGCCAGGTCGCCAGCGGATATCCCGTAGGTCGCCGGACTAGGCTCGGTATAGAAAAAGTAATGCTCGCGGCGATCGCCCGCATCCCAGTTGGGCTTGAACCAAAAGCGAATCACACCGCCGCGAGGGTCAAGAGCACCCTCGGTGCGATACGACAAGTAGTCGAGGAACGTCTTGGCGTCAACCACCGCCCCCTGCCCGCGCTTGCCCTCTACGAAACGGACGTGATCGCAACTTGCCATGGGGCGCAATTCAACCTCGGAGGCGAACTTGCCGCCGCCCAGGTTCTTGTAATAGTGGATGTAGCCAAAACGCCAGGAATGCTCGGAGGCAAAAAACAGATCGAGGTCGCCGTCGTTGTCCCAGTCGGCCAGCCTGATAAGACTGTAAAGCGCGTAGTATTCGCCGGGCGCACAACAGCCGTACCAGTCAGCCTTGTTGGGGTCGACCTCCACGGTATGCGTGCGGCGGAACAGCCCGTCCTCCCACTCGGTGACGATCAGATCCGGAGCGTAGTAGGACATCAGCACGTAATCGAGGTCGCCGTCGCGGTCCCAGTCGAGCATCTCGAAGGACCTGAGATTGGACCGCGGCAAGGCCTTCTGGCGTTTTGAGACGGGCCAGACTCTCTTGCCAAGCTTCATCGTCCGGGCGTCGCCCTCGTTGATATACACGACAAGGCCCTTCGACATAGCCATGTCCAGATCGCCGTCGCCGTCGTAATCGGACCACGTCACCGAGGGACTGCGAAATCCGATGTCGAGCGGCTTCCCGTCCCGCTCTACCTGCTTGCCCTCCGCAAAAGCAAACCGCTTGGGCGTGCCCGTGTTTTCGTAGTGCCAGAGGCGAGGCGGCACGCAGGCGTAGAGGTCGAGATCGCCGTCGCCGTCCGTATCGGCCAGGCTGAGTTCGGTACGGGTAGCGTCGTAATTCTTAGCTGCCGATTTGGGCATTTCAAGCTCGATCATGGTGCCCTCGCTGAAGCGGGGCGTCCCGTCGCCGGTGAAGCCGCGGCCAAAGTGGCACGACACGTGGTCGCTGTCGCCGCTCTTGGAAACTTGCAGCATTAGTGCGTCGGCCGCTGCGTCGCCGTCGAGATCACCGAAAGCCACCTTGTTGGCAATAGGCCCGCCCGCAATGTTCAGAGGGCATTTTGCCGTATCCACGATGGGGAAGCCCTCCGGGCCCAGGTTCCGGTGGAATCTGAGACGTCCGCAATAATACCGGTCCATGAACAGATCCACCCGCCCGTCGCCGTCGTAGTCCACCGGTTTGATCATCGACATGGCCAGCCCGTGATGCGTTGGGAATGCGTCGATCGGCCTTCCAGCCGTATCTCTTACCAGCCAGTGCTCCCGCTCCGAGAACCGGGGGTTGCCCCGATCGCCGATATTTTTCCAGAAATGGCAGAAATCGGTCCACCGTCCGGCGATCAGGTCCTGTTTGCCGTCGTTGTCCCAGTCGAGGAAGGCCCCCGACCAGATCGGCCCCGGAACGTGTCCCTCGACAACCTCGTCGAAGTAGAACCAGTCGCCATCGCCCAGCGTACACATCCCTTTGTCCGGCGGCAGATTAGGGGCGGGGAGAAACCGGGCCACATACCGCGTGTGGTTGCGATCCCGCATGGTCCAGATGAGCCGGCCCCTGCGGGGCGTGGTTCGATCGAAACGGCTGGGACAAAGAAACCTCTCCAGACCCTTCTTGTCCGGGCGGCGCGGGACCGGCTTGCCCTCACCGTCGATCTCAAACACCTGCACCGTGTACGGATCGACCGGGCAGCCCCACGCCGCTTCCAGCACGCGCAGGTCCAAGGGCACGGACGCCGGGTAGAATTCATGCGGCGTCTGGCCCGGGTCCACCTGGAGTGCCAGTTCCCCCACCGCGTTTCCCGGAACAGTTACCAGCGCGCCGGCCTCGCTTCTGGAAAGTTGGCTGTGCCACCAGCAGATTTCGCTTTCGGCGGATTTCCGGGACTTGTCCTGGAAGAGTGCCCCCCAAGCGATGCTGCTTGCTACCATGCTGAGAGTTGCAACCAAGACGGACTTCATTGGCAGAATGTCAACCTTCATTCGTGGTACGGTTGGATTTGGACGAAGTTCATCATCAATTCCTGCCCGGCCGGACCGCCAGGTTTGGCCTGGTCCAGCCAGTCGGAAATCGTCAGGGTAGCTTGCTTACTGCTCGCCCGAAACAGAATCCAGTGATAGTTCATCCAGGCACGGTGCTTTGTATCAAACGGGCCGTGATGGTGGCTATAACAGTTGGCAAAAACGTGCTGGAACGACCTTTCCCGCAGCACGTCGACGTCTTTCAATTTGATCGAAATGGCCAGCTTCTGCTTGCGAGAAAGATCCTGCCAGTCGCCGGAGTACATCCGCAACGAGTAGAGTCGACCCGGCTGGAGGGCCCGGCTCGGCCGCCGAGACGGTCCAGCCACTCGTGCCGTCCTCGAAATCGGGGTTGCGAAGGTGGGGTAGCACGTAGGGGTCGTCGCAGTACGGGCGGCTCTTGCCCTCGATACAGTAGTGGCGAAACAGCCGGCCCATCCAGCGTACCGTCTCTTCGTCGGTGTAGCTCGACAGGTAGGTCATTACGCCGTAGAGCCCAAGACACCGTGGGTCGTTGGCCAGCAAGTTGAGCTGCATGTCGAGGAACACCTTGTGATTGGTGGCCGGGTTGATGTCGAGGCTCTCGGGCGGCTGCGAGAAGGTCCCCAGGCAGGCGATCAGGTGGGCCTCGGCCCCGGGCATGGTCCGGCACCAGTCGCCGATGGTCTGGCCCAAGGCCGTGTCGAGATACGCCCGGGCCGCGGCCATGCCGCGAATCTACTGAATCTTCCCCAGTATGCCAATATCGGTTCGTGTCCCCAGAATCCCCGTACTCATGGGCAACACTTTGGGATGGGGATATTGGATTTCCCGGGCCATTTCCGTATGAACCCGGCGTTCAATATCCCCTCTTCTATATTGCCCACCTTCACGCCACCCTTTTTCATCCGCACCCGCCGTAGTGAGCGGCCGGCTGTTCACCGCACCAGTTGCGCGTCGCACCAGTTGCCGTGGTCGCCGCTTTTCCCGTCGCCGCCGTCGAGGGTACGGAGTTCGAGGACGCTCGCGCCCTTGACGTCCACCTCGACCTGTTTTGCCGGGGTGGTCTTGTACATCGGGCCGCTGTCGAACACCTTCTTCTTGTCCACCCAAACCTGGAACGCCACGCGAGCACCGGCGGCGTGCTCGTCGCGTCCGACCAGGCAACGGAATTTCCGGAACTTCCCGCCGGTCAGGTCATAGACGATGCGACCGTTGGCGTGGGCGCCCAGGCCGCGGGCGAACTTCCGGCCTGCAATGATCATCTCCTCCCCCCAGCAGCTCTTGTTCCTGGCCAGCGTGCCGCGCCTCTGGGCGACCTCGTCGGGAGCGGCCTCGTCGAGATAGAGGGTGGGCTGATCGAGCTTCGGCCAGCGGCTGCCTGCCCCTGCCCGGAAGGGTTTTGGCGACCCGATCGTGCAAACCTGCCGCTGGTACTCCATGCCCACCGGCAGCGGCGTCGGCTCCGGGCAGGCAGGAGGCAGCGGCTCTTCAAACTCGAGCGTCAGGGTGCCCTTTTTCAAGGGGTGCTCGGCCCAGAGCCACCAGCCGACCTCGCCCTGGAAAAACTGCTGGCCGTCGCTGCCGGGGGTGATCGCCACGGACACCTCGCTTCGGCCCGGGGGCACGTCGAACTCGAACCACGTCCAGGGATGTGGGGCGTGGGTTTGCATGCGGCGGCCTGGCGTTCGCACGGCGCGGACCTCGACCGGCTTGCCGTTAACCTGTGCCGTGCACTCGAGCCTGCCCCACGAGCCGGCTTGAAACGGACCTGCGGAGGCAACCCGGGGATCGCAGAGCAGATGGACGGCCGCCCGGCTTTCCGGCGGCACCGTCAGCGAGCAACTTCCCACCAGCCGCCACGTCGTCTGAGACGTCTCCGCCACCAGCCGCCCGCCCTCGACCGCGCAGCTTTGCTCCCGGCCGGCGAACACCAGCGGTAGTTCCACCTCCTTCCGACCGAGGGCGAGCGCTACCGGCTGGCCGTCGAACAGGGCCTTGATAGGACGAGCCACCCCGACAATCGGCACAGTCAATCTCTGACCGGCCCGACCATACACCGCGTAGACTGCCCGGCTGCCCGTCCGCTGCGTTTCCTCGCACCGGGCACCGAGCAACCGCGGCCCTTGGTCGTCGGCAGGCTCGATGTGCAGGACGACCGTTTCGTACGCCTGGAGTCTCAACTCCAACGAGTCGCCGTATCGCAGCACGGGGCGGAGCACCTGGTGTCGGGGGTAGACGACGCGGGCCACGAAAGTGCCGTCGGCACCGTGTGTGCCTTGGGCGTCCGCACGAGACCAGCCCATCGACTCGTCCAGCGAAAGCTTTGCCGTTTGCGGTTCGATGAAGGGATTGCGCAGCACGAAGATGCCTCGCGGGCCGCGGAAGTGTGCATAGCCGTAGGCCTCGCGCTGGAACGGGTCGCCCAGTATCAGCTCGGTGTTCTGAAGGGTCTGGGCGTTGTGTCGCACCCACTTCAGAATAGACGCCAGAAACGCCCAATCGCGATCTTCCTTTTGGAAGTTCTTGGGGTTGATGTAGAGCGTCAGCAGCCGGCAGCCGCGGCCCAGCACGATCATGGCGTTGTCCTCCCACTTCTCGGGAGTGATCACGATGATGTTCATTATCGTGAAGGCCGCCGGGGGGTAGCCGGGGTTCTGGTGGCATCGCTGGCGGAAGACGGCGTCGCGGGTGGTGGTGGCGCTGTCGCGGACGATGGGTGCGGGCACGACGATGAGTGGGTAGTCTTTTTGGACCACGCCCCCCAGCGAGTCGGCATACTTCAGCCACCACGGGCTGTGCCACATGCCGGAGGTGGGGCTCAGATAGACGTCCGGGCGGACACGACGCACCGCAGTGAGCAACTCGATGAAGGCGTCGATGTTGGCCTCTTTGCCAAACTCGCCGGGCAGATGCCCGTGGCCCTCGGCGTCGCAGCTTGCGACATAGCCGTCGAGCTTCCAGCAGGCCGTGTTGTACTTCCTCGTCAGCCCGGTTACGACCTTCACGATGTCGCGGCGATACTTGGGGCCGGACTGACAAAGGAACATGTAGCGCCGCTTGTTGCTGTTTTTGTTGCTGATGACCTCGTACCCGGCCGTGGCACCCCACTTTGCCGTGCCGTAGCCCGACGAGGGCGACAGCCAAAGCCCCAGCTCGGCGTTCATCGACTTGAGCGATTCGACCAGCGGCGCAAAGCCCCGGGGGAACCGGCCGGTGTGGATCTCCCATAAGCTCTGCTTGTTGTCCCAGCGGTTGTCGAGGGTGAAAGTGTCGAAGGACTCGCCGTAAGGGTCGAAGAGCTTCCGCTTAAACAGGGCGATCAGTTCCAATAGCTGTTTTTCATTGGGCGGGTCGACGGTCCAATAGGAGTTGTAGTCTACAAACAGCGCTCGGTCCTTCGGCGTTACCTGAAACGTTTCCACGTACTGGCGGAAACGTCGGGCCACGTGCCCCGGCCGGGCGACTCCCAGGACCGCGGTCTTGCTGACGAAGCGGTCGACCATTCGGCCGGGAAACTGGCTGAGCACGACGGCGCCTGCCAACAGCCGGTTGTGCCCGCCGGGAAACTCCAGACCCCAGAACGTGTCCTCCAGGAAGACCGGCTTCCCGAAGCCCTGGTGCGAACAATCGCCTTGGAGCTTCACCCGCCAGACGTCGACCTGTCGCAACGGCAGGGGATTTCCGGCGGAGACTTCCAGCCGGCGGCGGAGGAAGAACTCGGTGTGGCCCAACTCGTAGATCACGTCGAGCTGCACTCCCGGGGCCGGGTTCTCAAAGCGGAGCACCAGCCGCCGTCCTCCCGGGATCGGATCGTCCCGTGCCTCCTTGAACGCAAAGTCGGCAGCCCGCAGCGGCTGACGCCCCTCGATACCCAGCGAGAAGTCGTCCGATTGGATGAGAAGTGTCCGGCCGGAGAGCTTGTTGACCAGGCGGCTGAGCGTCAGCCCGCCTTCGGCCTTGTCGAACCCGAGCTCGATGAACTCGTTTCCCAAGACCAGACCCTCGTCGGTCCGTTTTACGTAGGCGGTGCCATCGCCGGCGGCAAGGCCGACCGTAGCGACGAGCATCGAGACCAGGGCCGACAGAGAAGCAACTGCGCTAAACCGTTTCATGAGCGCTATTCTCCCTTCGTAAGCGTTCACGGGTTTTCAGATCTCTTGGGACCTTCCCGAGTTGAATTATACTCGGCACAGGCAAGGATTGCGATTTTCTGAACCGCTCATGTATACTCGGCACGGGCGAGGATTGCGGTTTTTGGGACCGCTCACGTAGCCCGGCGTGCCGGCAACCATTGCCAGCACACCATCGATTTTAGTTGCCCCGACACGCGAGTCAACCCGGCAAACCGGAATTTGGCGGATCTGCTGCCCCCTCGGGGGGGGGTAGATGTAAGTTGTTATGGCGACCCGACTTGCGTCAAAACGCAAATCCGAAAAAAATTTTCAAGATGGGGCAGAAAAACGCTGTTTCGCCTATGCGGCTGCTCAATTTTCTCCCTGCTGAGCGCGTTTCTGCCGTTGGCTCACCCGAGGTTTGTACGGTAGACTACGCCCGAGTTGGATGACGTTTGCTTCTCGACGGATCGCTTGTTTGTCCAGGACGGTGCAATGACCAGGATCGAGTTCACGGAAGGCCGCGATGTTATGCTGAAGCATAACCTACACAACTGTAGGAGGCGATTCGACCATTATGTTATTCTCTTTAGCACGGGCTTGACAAGAGGCCGGCGGAGAGTCACATTCAAAACCAGTGCAATTGCCGGTCGGTTTACCGTGTGGTAACCGTTCACGGGTACGATGGAATCAGGCCACGGATGAAACACGGATGAAACACGGATGAAACACGGATCAAACACGGATAGACAAGTTATAGGGTCTTAATCTACCACGAAGAACACGAAGTACACGAAGAGAAGAAGGAGTAGACATCGAGAAAATACGGTTTATCAACCAGATATTTTCTTGCTTCGTGTTCTTCGTGGTTTTCTGAAAGAATTGGCGGAACGTCTGGAATGGAAAGATATTCTGTTGATTGTAAGTTCCAAACAGTAAAACCATGTTAATGTCGTGCCGGACGCGAATGAGGCGGCACTCGAAATCCGGCCCCTTGATCCGTGTTTCATCCGTGTTTGATCCGTGGCCGAGATAATTCCGTGAACGGTTACCTCAAGATACTAGCCCCTGGCCCCTGATCCCTGACCACGTTAACCTGTTTCTTAGATTGGAGGTTCTTATGAGTAAGATGTTTTGTATGCTGTTGGTTATCGGAGCATTGGGTGTGGCTGCCGCGTGTTGTGCCGCGGAGTCATCGTCCGGGTGCAAGCAGGGAGAACGGTTCTTCGAGTTGCGGACCTATACCACCCACCCGGGCAAACTCGACGCTTTGCACAAACGGTTCCGCGAACACACCAACCGGATTTTCAAGAAGCACGGCATGCAACTGGTCGGGTTCTGGACGCCGGTCGAGGGGCCGGAATCGGAAAACACGCTAATCTATATCCTGGCCTTCCCAGCTTCGTCGAGGACACAGGGCCGCCAGGCCCGCGATAAAGCGTGGGAAGCCTTCCGAAACGACCCGCAATGGCAAAAGGCCTTCAAGGAGTCGCGTGCCGACGGCCCGATAGTCAAGAAGGTCCAAAGCCAGTTCATCAGTCCGACCGACTACTCGCCGATTCGATAAGCCGCGTTCGTGGGCGTGTTCGTCCTGATCCAATTGATTTCCTAATGCCGAGCTGTCATACTGGATCGCCCATGCAACTGTCCACACCCACGGAGCCATCACAATGCAACGATTGTCGACCACCCGCCTACTGATTGCCGCAACCATTGCCGTTGGTCTGATTGCCGGCCGCGCGGCAGCCGCGGAGCCGGCCAAGCGGTTCACCGGCCCGTGGAACATGGCCGAATTGAAGAAGGCTCCGCCGGCTACTTGGGGAGCCAAGTCGGACTTGATTCAAGAGGGCTATTACCAGGGTGAACCATTGGCCGGCAAGCCTACCCGAGTGTTTGCATATTGCGGCCGGCCGGCGTCGGGCAAAGGGCCATTCCCGGCAATGGTGTTGGTTCACGGGGGCGGAGGAACCGCCTTTGACCAGTGGGCCCGATTGTGGGCCAAACGGGGCTACGTTGCCTTGGCGATGGACCTGGGCGGTTGCGGGCCCGACAGGAAGCGACTTCCCGATGGCAGCCCGCCCCAAGACGACCATGGCAAGTTCCGCGACTTCGGAGACGACGAAGTCAATCAAATGTGGACCTATCACGCGGTGGCCGATGCCATCCGCGGCCATTCGCTGTTGGCTTCGCTCGAAGAGGTCGATGCCGAGCGGATCGGCGTTACCGGGATTAGCTGGGGTGGGTACCTGACGTGCATCCTGGCCGGAATCGACGATCGCTTCAAGGTGGCCGTGCCCGTGTACGGTTGCGGGTTCCTGCACCACAACAGCGCCTGGCTGCCAATGTTCGCCAAGATGGGACCAGAGCAGACGAAGCGCTGGGTCTCGTACTTCGACCCCTACCGATACCTGGCCGGCGTGCGATGCCCGATACTGTTTGTCAACGGCACCAACGACTTCGCCTACCCGCTGGACAGCTATCAGAAATGCTATCGCCTGGTACCGGGCCGGGTGGACGTGAGAATACAAGTTCGGATGCCCCACGGCCATACTGTTGGCTGGGCGCCGAAAGAGATCGGCCTCTTTGTCGATAGCATTCTTACCGGCGGCGATCCGCTACCCAGACTGGGGCCCATGAAAACCGCCGGCGGAAAAGCCGCGGCCCCGTTCACGTCGAAAACGCCCGTGGTGAAAGGCCAATTGCACTACACGGCCGACACGGGCCCCTGGCAGAAGCGGACCTGGCACAGTGTCGACGCCCCGGTTAACGGCGGCACCGTTTCGGCCAAATTGCCCGGCGATCGACCGCTGGTCTGCTATCTTGGCGTGACCGACAAACGTGGGGCGATGGTCAGCACCGAACACGCGGAATTGCAGTGAATTTGCATTGGGAACATCCAACACTCGAAACCATGAACAAGGAGCCTGACATGGAATCCGACCTTACGCGACGACGTTTTTTGGGAACCGCCGGCGCGGCGGTTGCCGCCGCGGCTGCCTCGCAAACCTCCTCGGCCGAGGCTGCCGACAAGCCCTCCGCGGCAAAACCGATCAAGATCATCTCCATCTGCGGCAGTCCGCGAAAGGGAAAAAGCACCGCAACGGCATTGCAGGTGTGCTTGGAAGCCGCCAAGCAAGTCGATCCCGACGGCATCGAGACCGAACTGATCGAATTGGCCGGGATGAAGATTAACGGCTCGCTGGCCGCGGGCATCCCACTCGAGCCGGGAGAAGAAGACGATTTTCCATCACTCGTACCCAAGCTGAGCGATCCGAAGGTGGCCGGAATCATCATCGGTACGCCCGTCTATTTCGGCGACATGACGTCGCTTTGCAAGGCCTTCCTCGATCGGTGCATTGTGTTCCGCAAGAACAACTTCGCGCTTGCCAACAAGGTCGCCGGTGTGGTAGCGGTTGGCGGGGGACGCAACGGGGGCCAGGAACTGACCATCCAGTCGGTCCAGGCCGTTCTTTTTTGCCAGGAGATGATCATCGTCGGCGATGGCCGCCCCACCGCCCACCGCGGTGCAACCGTGTGGAACAGCAAGGCCTTCGATGGCGACGTGACCAAGGACGAGCCCGGCATGGACGCCGTAAAGAACCTCGGCCGCCGCGTGGCGGAAGTCGCCCGACGCATTGCATCCGCGGCGAACTGACAGACCCTTCAGCCCCCGGCTCTGCCGGGGGATCGAAAAGACATAGGATAGCAAGTGGCAGGGTGGGTCGAGGCACGAGCCCCCCGTGCACAGTGCAAGCCTTGAATCCCACGGCCGGCCGGTGTATCATATAGGGTCGAAAAAGGGACCAGGTTTAATTTGCCGGAACGGCCCGGAGGGTGCTTCGCACAAATTAAACCTGGTCCCTTTTTCGGCTCGATAATTGTCCGGTTTTCCTTTCCCAATCCAGAGAAGGCGTTTTCCAATGAATAATAAGAAATGCACCGGTACCGCCAGTCGTCTCACCCGCCGCCGACTACTGAAAGGGGCCGCCGGAGCCCTGGCCGCCGGTATCGGCTTGCCCGCCGGAGTCCATACCGCATCCGCCAAGGACGATGACGGCTGCGTGGTAAGCAAAGGCCGCATCAATCAGTCGGTCTGCCAGTGGTGCTTCAACCCGATGCCGTTGGAGACACTCGCCCGAGCGTCAGCCAAGATGGGGCTCAAGTCGATCGAGTTGGTGCCGCCAAAGGACTGGCATATCCTCAAGAAGTACGGCCTTGTCTGCGCCATCACCAGCAGCCACGGGTTCGTGAAGGGATTCAACCACAAAGAAAACCACGCTATGTGCATCGAGAAGATCAAGGAGTCGGTCGATGCGACTTCCGCGGCCGGTTTCCCCAACGTGATTACATTCTCCGGGTTCCGCGAGGGAATGCCCGACGACGTCGGACTCGACAATACCGTCGAAGGCCTGAAAAAGGTGATTGGGTACGCCGAAAAGAGGAAGGTCAACCTCTGCATCGAGATCCTCAACAGCCGCGTCGACGTGGAAATGAAAGGCCACCCCGGTTACATGGGCGATACCGTCGAGTGGTGCATCGAAGTCTGCAAGCGAGTCGGATCGCCCCGAATGAAACTCCTGTTCGACATCTACCACGTCCAGATCATGCAGGGCGACATAATCACCCGCATCAAGCAGTACCAAGAATACATCGGCCATTATCACACGGCGGGAGTGCCCGGCCGAAACGAGATCGACGATACCCAGGAACTCAATTACCCGCCCATCATGAAGGTAATCGCCGAGACCGGCTACACCGGCTACGTGGGCCAGGAGTTTATCCCAACTCGCGATCCCATCCGCTCGCTGCGCGAGGCCGTCAAGATGTGCGACGTCTAACGCCGCGGCAGCCAAACCCGACAAGACCGCATCCTGCAAGTCGGAACTCCCTTGCAGATACCAGCGGAACGGGTAGAATTCCAACGGATGTTCCCTCTCGGGAAAACCCACTTTCATTGGCATAAGTCGTTGTTAATTAACAATGACCCGCTTAAAGGGGTAACACTGACGTTTGGCTGAGGATGGCGATCTGGTATGCCTCGCAGCCCACGCTTTGGACGCACATCTGTCGCAATCAGGCCTTTTCACCCCAGACGAATTGATGCCTTACGCCAATGCTTCTGTTCCTGTATGCCAGGCGGCGTCACGAGCGCGGCATAAGATCATGGTCAAAGCGCGTTCTCAAAAAAAAGAGAAATCCTACTCCGAGAATTAGAAAACCGGTTCCAAAGATTCACCAAACTCCTCCGCCGTCAAACCGCCGATTTACCCCTTTAAGCGGGTCATTGTTTTTTTAGGCCTCTCACCATCTTTTCCACGTAGGCCTCGTTCTGAAAACACTCGGGCAACTCGATCTGAGGGTCTTCCTCAAACGACTGGCTTTGCATGCGATGAAACGCGGCGTTCTTCATTTCCCGCCAATGCGGCCCATGCACGCCGGGACCATGATTCTCCTGGCGCGTTCGCATCCGTCCGCCGTCACAAAAGACGGCTGCCAAATCGGGCGGAACGTCCACCTCGGTCGCCTGACGAGGCAACGGCTGTTCAACATACTCCCGTGTCCGCTCGTCGCGATCGCTGGCCAACTGGCCGCCTACCTCCACCGTCAGCTTGTTGATCTGGCGAGCGGAAACGTCGATCTCACCTACCACCGCCAACGCCACTTCCGCCACATCGAACGAACTGACCACGCCGGCCATGTGCAGGATGCGATGAAGAATCGTCGGACTGTAACCATGGCTGCCAGCGGGAATTACTGGTGGTTGGCTACACCTTCGTCTTGCTGAACCCCGTGAATGGTTACGGCGAATCGTATTCGTTTGCTTGGGACGAATCGGCCAAATGGCCCAAAAATTGAGGTTGTAATTCGGCCGCGATTCGATACACTTGTACACTGCGTGGCTTTGTGCCGACGTTCGATCTTTGACAACTGAAACGCGTTGCCAGCTTGCCGAGCCAGTTGGGGACTGGTCTGGGTAGTTGAAAATGCGGGGTTGTGGGGAATTTGTTTTCATCCGGGTTTTATTCCGCAGTTTCAGGCCCAACGGGCCGCGCTATCATAGCCCAGGACGAAGTCCTGGGTACGTGG